>JAISXZ010000016.1 GCA_031270275.1 Eubacteriales Family XIII. Incertae Sedis bacterium
TAAACATTGCGCGTCTTGGCGGCTATTTTGACGCCTTGCTTCGTTGCAAAGCCTCGCCGAACCTACGGGTTCGCCTACGTTTTGCGCCTCGCAAGCCGCCAAACTATCTCGCCAATTCAACGCAACATTTAGTCGGCGGAGCAATACTCACCCGCCACGCCATTTTTGCCCATCTCGGAACCTATCCATGAAGCGCGGGGCGCCGCGACGGGATCGGCGGCCGCTACTCCGCCTCGAAGCGATAGCCCACGCGATGCACGGTGCCTATGCGGACGGACTGGCTCCCGCCCAGCTTGCCCCTCAGCTGCTTGACGTGGGTGTCCACGGTGCGGAGATCCCCCTCGAAGCCGTAGCCCCAAACGGCGTCGAGCATCTGCTCCCTCGTCAGGGCCGCGCCCCTGTTCAGCATGAAATAATACAGCAGATCGAATTCCCTCGGCGTCAGTTCAAGCTGCCTGTCGCCGAGCAGGGCGCTCCGCGTCAGCGTGTTCACGCGCAGATCCCCGACCGCGATCTCGCCGGAGGCGCCCTTCCCCACCCTTTTCAGCACGGCCTCGACGCGCGCGAGAAGCAGCGAGGGGGAAAAGGGCTTGGTAACGTAGTCGTCCGCGCCGGCGCGGAAGCCCTTTATCTGGTCGTACTCCTCCCCCCTGGCGGTCAGCATTATCACGGGGATGAGCGAGGTCTCGCGTATCTCCCTGAGCACGGCGAAGCCGTCCGTGACGGGCATCATTACGTCGAGCAGGATTATATCTATCCGCGTGCTGTTGCCGTAATACGCCTCGAGGGCCTTGCCGCCGTCGCCGGCCAGCAGCACATGGTAGCCGTTGGCGGCGAAGAAATCCTTCATGGCCTTGAGTATCCGCGCTTCGTCGTCCGCTATGAGGACGCACATCTTTTTGTTGAGCATAGGGGGACCTCTGCCGCCAGAGACGTTTCCGCGCGCCATATTTTCACGCAATAACATTCTAAGGGCTGGATGTGATAAAGATGTGATGGGAGAAGAATATTTGAGTTATTTCTTGGCGGAAAGGGCGATGAGCTCCCGCGCGCTCGCAAGCGTCTTTTCCGTGACGTTCGCGCCGCCTATGAGCCTCGCTATCTCCGAGACGCGGCCCTCGCCGCTGACGGGGACGACCGTGGCGCTCGTGCCGTCGCCGTCCGAGCTCTTGACGATCATGAAATGGCTGTCGCCGAGCGCGGCTATCTGGGGCAGATGCGTTATGCACACTATCTGGCGGCCCTCGGCCATGCCGGCGAGCTTCCTGCCGACGACGCTCGCGGTCACGCCGCTTATGCCGCTGTCTATCTCGTCGAATATCATCGTGGGTATGCGATCGCAGCCGCCTATGACCGACTTGAAGGCCAGCATCATGCGCGACATCTCGCCGCCCGACGCGAACCTGGCGACGGGCAGCAGGGGCTGGCCCCTGTTGGCGGAGATCATGAACTCCACGCGATCCGCGCCGTTTTCGGACAGGGCCGGCCCCTTCCCCGCCTCCGCGCCGTCGCGAAAACTCACGGCGAAACGGGCGCCGCTGAAATTCAGCTCGGCGAGCTCGGCGTCTATCCTGGCTTCGAGCTCTGCGGCGGCCTGCCTTCTCAGGCCGCTCAGGGCGCGGGAGAGGGAAAGGGCTTCCGCCTCGAGCTTTTCAAGCCGCGCGGCCGCCTCGGCCTTGCGCGGGCCCAAGTTCTCGAAGGCGCCGAGCTCATCCCTCAGCCTTTCCCCGTGCGCTATTACCTTTTCGACCGAGCCCCCGTACTTCGAGCAGAGGCGTTCGAGTACGTCGAGCCGCGACATGGCGCCGTCCAGGCTCTCGGGGCTGAACTCGAGCCCCTCGAGGCTGGATCTCATCCGGCCGGCGAGATCCTCGAGCGCGAAATAGCAGTCGGACGCGGACTGGCAGAACTCGGCCAGGTCCTTCGAGTACCCCGATATCTCGCGCAGGGAGCGCAGCGCGGCGCCCAGCGCGTCCAGCGCCGGCGCGGGCCCCTCGCAGAGCGCGGCCCTGGCCTCCGAAAGCCTTTCGAATATGAGGCCGCTGTTGCGCAGCACCCCTATCCTTTCGCGCAGGTCCACGTCCTCTCCGGGCAGGGGGGCGGCCCTGTCTATCTCGTCGAGCTCGTAGCGCATGAAGTCGAGCCTGCGCCTGTCTGCGGCCTCGCTTACAAGCAGGGCCTCGAGCTCCGCCTTGGCTTTGGAGTACCCGCGCCACGCGGCCGCGAAGCGCTCCTTGGCGGGCAGTATGCTCCCGGAATGGAAGGCATCGACTATGGCGAGGTGGTTTTCGGCCTTCAGGAGCGACTGGTGCTCGTACTGGCCGTGCACGTCGGCGACGCCGGAGGCAAAGGCCGAAAGCCGCGACAGCGGGACCATCTCCCCGTCTATCCTCGCGACGCTCTTGCCGTTCGCGCCGATCTCGCGCGTCAGCACCGTCTCGGAGACGCCGCCCGCGCCGTCGGGCAGCTCCGCCGCTATCTGTATCAGCGCCCTGCCGGCGCCGGCCCGCGCCATGGCGCTGCCCGCACGGCTCCCCAGCGCCATGCTGACGGCCTCTATCACTATGGACTTGCCCGCGCCGGTCTCGCCGGTGATGACCGAAAGCCCAGGGGGGAGGTCTATGTCGGCCTCCTTTATGATGGCGAAGTCGCGGATTGAGATGTGGGTTATCATGCTCTGCTCACACTTCGGTCATTTCTTCGAACTGGGCGACTATGGCCGGCGCGTCGGCGGGATCGCTGACGACGAGCATTATGGTGTTGTCGCCGGCGACGGAGCCGAGTATGTTCGGGAGGCCCAGCGAGTCTATCGTCTCGGCGGCCGCGCCGGCGCAGCCGGGCAGCGTCTTTACGATTATTATATTGCCCGAATGGGCCACCGTCTGTATCGTCTCGCGGAATATCTTTACGAAGCGCTCCGTGACGGGGCGCACCGCGCCCGTCCCCGCAGTGTATCTGTACCTGCCCGAAGGCGTCATGGCCTTGACGAGCTGCATCTCCTTGATGTCCCGCGATATCGTGGCCTGCGTTACGCTGAACCCGTTCTTTTTCAGCAGCAGCGCGAGCTTCTCCTGCGTGTCCACCTCGCAGCTGTTTATGATGTCCAGGATTTTGTTCTGTCTGGAATAGCGCATGGAAACACCTCTCAGCGCCTGCTGTTCGGCGCAAAGGGCAAGAAAAACGCCCCCTTGCGCGTCTCGCGTACTGGGGGCGTTCCTCGATAAGGGGCGCCCTTAGGACGCGTCAATTCTGTCGGGCCAAGTTCCGGGATGGGCAAAAATGGCGCGCCCGCCGGGCGGCTGTCCTGCTTACTCTATTATAGAAGCTACGACGCCGGCCCCCACAGTCCTGCCGCCCTCCCTTATCGCGAAGCGCAGGCCCTCCTCTATGGCTATCGGGTTTATCAGCGTTATCGTCATCTGTATGTTGTCGCCGGGCATGCACATCTCCACGCCCTCGGGCAGCGTCAGGTCCCCCGTCACGTCCGTCGTCCTGAAGTAGAACTGCGGCCTGTACCCGTTGAAGAACGGCGTGTGCCTCCCGCCCTCCTCCTTCTTCAGCACGTAGACCTCCGCCGTGAACTTCGTGTGCGGCCTGATGCTCCCCGGCGCGGCCAGCACCTGGCCCCTCTCTATCTCCGTCCTCTGCACCCCGCGCAGCAAAGCCCCTATGTTGTCCCCCGCGCGCGCCTGGTCCAGAAGCTTGCGGAACATCTCCACCCCCGTCACGACCACCTTGCGCGACTCGTCCGAGAGCCCCACTATCTCGACCTCGTCCGACACCTTCAGCACCCCGCGGTCCACGCGGCCCGTGGCCACCGTCCCCCGCCCCGTTATCGAGAAGACGTCCTCCACCGGCATCAGGAAGGGCTTGTCCACGTCCCGCTCCGGCTCCGGTATGTAGCTGTCCACCTGCTCGAACAGCTCTATGATCCCGTCGCCCCACGGGCCCTCCGGATCGTTCAGGGCCTCCAGCGCCGAGCCCCTTATGATCGGCGTGTCGTCCCCGGGGAACTCGTACTGGTCCAGAAGCTCCCTGACCTCCATCTCCACGAGGTCCAGCAGCTCCTCGTCGTCAACGGCGTCGCACTTGTTCAGGAACACCACTATGTACGGCACCCCGACCTGCCTCGAGAGCACTATGTGCTCGCGCGTCTGCGGCATCGGCCCGTCCGTCGCCGCGACCACCAGTATCGCCCCGTCCATCTGCGCCGCGCCCGTTATCATGTTCTTCACGTAGTCCGCGTGGCCTGGGCAGTCCACGTGCGCGTAGTGCCTGTTCGGCGTCTCGTACTCCACGTGCGCCGTCGCTATCGTTATCCCGCGCTCCTTCTCCTCCGGCGCCTTGTCTATCTGGTCGAAGGCCACCATCTGCCCCAGCCCGAACCTCTGGTACAGCGTCTTGGTTATCGCCGCGGTCAGCGTCGTCTTCCCGTGGTCCACGTGCCCTATCGTCCCTATGTTCACGTGGGGCTTCGTCCTCTCGAATTTCGCTTTCGCCATTTTCCGTGTCTCCTTTTATACAGTTACCGTCCAAATCCCACGCCATCTTTGCCCATCCTGGGACATGGCTCCCGGCGGCGCGAGGCCATTGCCGGGCGCGTCAGGCGGAAAGCAGGAAAACAAGCGCCTGATACCCTATCATTTTACTATATGCCCCGCGCCCGTGTCAACCGGGATTTGCTGCGAAATGCGACTTGTTAAAAGGCCGCATCTGTGGTAGAATAGCCGCATAGGGCTGCGGCTGCCTAGGCCGCGCGGCGGAGGTGTGCGGGGCTGGAAATGGCGGAAAGGCCAGGGCGCGGGGCAAAAGACGGCAGGGGCGTCGTCAGCATAGACGAGGCAAGGCTCGAGCGGGAGAGAAAGAGCCCGCCCGCCCCGCGCCGCCGCAGGCGCCGCGCCTTCGCGTTCAGGTGGGTCTATCTGCTGTGCTTCGCGATAGTGCTTGCGGCCGCCGGCTATTACGCCGCGCAGATAGTGTCGCTGCAGGACGAGCTTGAGGCCGCCCAGGCCGACAGAAAGGCCGCCCAAGACGAGAGGGCCCGGCTCGAGAACGAGTACGCGGGGCTCGACACGCCGGCCTACTGGGAGCAAAAGAGCCGCGACATGCTGCATATGGTGAGGCCGGGCGAGCTGATTTTCGTGCCGCCGGACGGCGGGGCTGGCGAGGCCGGGGCCGACGCCGGCGAGCCTGGGGAAGATTCCGGATGACGGCGCGGGACAGGCGCGGGGGCGCCGCGCGGGCGCCGCAGGACACGCTGCGCAGGCACGGCATATCGGCGTCCAAGAGCCTCGGGCAGAACTTCCTCGTGGACAGGGGCGTCGTCGTGCGCATAGCGGAATGCGCGGGCATAGGCGCGGGCGACCTCGTCATAGAGATAGGCGCCGGCACGGGCGTCCTGACCGTCGAGGCGGCGGAGAGGGCCGCGCGCGTCGTGGCCATAGAGATTGACAGGAAGCTGCTGCCGGCCCTAGGCGAGGCCGTCGCCGGCAAGGGCAACGTCAGCATACTGAACGAGGACGCCCTGAAAACGGACTTCCGCGCGCTTGCGGGCCGGTCCGCCGCAGACGCGGACGCGCGCCGTATGGGGGCCGCAGGCGTCAAAATCATAGGGAATCTCCCCTACTACATAACCAGCGCCATAATAGCCAAGCTCCTGGGGGAGGGCGCGCCCGCCGAAAGCATGACCTTTATGATGCAGAGCGAGGTGGCGGACAGGATATGCGCCGAGGCGGGCGGGAAGGGCTGCGGGGCCATAACCGCGCTCGTGCGCTATCACTGCGAGCCGCGCCTCATGATGAGGGTCCCGAGGGAGGCGTTCAGGCCCGTGCCAAAGGTCGATTCCGCAGTGGTTAGGCTGGACGTGAGGAAGGAAAGGGCGGTTTCGCCGGCCAGCGAGGAAATATTCTTCGCGGCCGTGCGCGCGGGTTTCGGCCAGAGGCGCAAGACGCTGCGCAACTCTTTGGCCGGGCTTGCCGGCATGTCGAAGGACGAGGCGGCGGCCGCGCTCGCCGCAGCGGGGATAGACCCGTCCCGGCGCGCCGAGACCCTGTGCCTGGAGGAATTCGCCGCCGTGGCGGACGCCGTGGCCGGAATGGCGCGGCAGCCTTTCGGGCTCGACGGAGGGATCGCCGCCCAAAGCTTGTGACAACATGGAAATAACGCGATATAGCAAAAATGAAGGCGGCTTTTCCGCATTTTGCAGAAGCTGCCTTCACAGCCCGATGACGCCGCCGGCAGCGCTGGCGCTCGCGCTGAACTTCACGATAGAATCGCTGGGAAGGCATTCCGCCCAGCTCGCGCTGGGCTTCATGGCGGCGCACACGGCCGTGTTCATGCTGAACGCCATGATAATATTCGCCACGCTCTCGACGGCCATGCTGTTCCGCCGCAGGGCCTTCGTCTACGCGCTCTGCTCGTTCGCGTGGCTGTCCGTCGGGATCGTGAACGGCGTGATACTGGGCTTCCGCATGACGCCGTTCACAGTTACCGATCTCTCGCTTCTCGAAGCGGGCCTGTCCGTGATACCGAACTACATGAGCAGCCTGCAGATAGGGCTGTCGATAGCCGCGGCGGCCGCGGCCGCGCTCGGCTTTGTGGCCGTGTTCGTATTCGCGCCGAGGAAGAAGGGCCCCCTGCGCCGCCTAAGAAGCGCGGCGGCGGTGGCCATGGTTTTCGCCGCGCTGGCCGGCGCCCTGGTGGCCGGCGTGAAGACGCGCGCCGTGGACACCTTCTTCGGGAACCTGAATTACGCCTACAGGGACTACGGCGTCGCCTACTGCTTCCTCAACACCTGGCTGAACACGGGCATACGCAGGCCCGCGGGCTATTCGGAGGCGGCCGTGCTGGGCGCCTTCGGCGCGGACGGGCCCGGCGCGATGAGCTCCGGCGAGATAACGGTGGACGAGGGAACGGGGCGCGAGGACATCGACAGGGTCCTGTCGGGCGCAGCCTGGTCCGCGCCGCGCGACGAGCTGCCCAACATCGTGTTCCTGCAGCTCGAATCCTTCATAGACCCCACCGAGATCGAGGGGCTGTCCTTTTCCGAGGCGCCCACGCCGTATTTCCACTATCTGAAGGACAGCTTCTCGTCGGGCTACCTCACCGTGCCCTCCATAGGGGCCGGGACGGCCAACACGGAATTCGAGGTCCTGTCGGGGATGAGCGTGAAGTTTTTCGGCCCCGGCGAGTACCCCTACAAGTCGGTGCTCAAGAAGGAAAGCTGCGAGACCATGGCCTACTCGCTGAAGGGCCTGGGCTACAGCTCCCACGCCATACACAACCACCGGGGGGCCTTCTACGGCAGGAACCGCGTGTTTTCAAACCTCGGCTTCGACACGTTCACGTCGCTCGAATACATGAACTACGTGACCAAGACGCCTGGGAACTGGGCGCGCGACAGCGTGCTGACCAGGGAGATAATGGGCGCCATGCGCTCCACGGAGGGCAGGGACTTCATATACGCCATATCGGTCCAGGGCCACGGCAGCTACCCGTCCGGCCCGGCCCTCAAGGATCCGGCCATACGGGCCTACGGGCTTTTGGACGAGGGGGACGTCAACGGCTTCGAGTACTATCTGCAGCAGATAAACGACATGGACGGCTTTCTCAGGGCGCTGACGGCCGCGCTTGAAAGCTGCGGCGAGGACGTGGCGCTCGTCATGTACGGCGACCATCTGCCCGCGATGGACTTAGGCGACGGCGATATGCGGCACGGCTCGTCCTTCGAGACCGAATACGTAATATGGAGCAACTTCGGGCTCGAAAAGCGGGACAGGGACCTGGCCGCCTACCAGCTGGGCGCCGAGCTCCAGTCGCGGCTCGGCATAACCGAGGGCACGCTCATGGCCTACCATCAGCGGCGGCAGGGCGAGGCCGGCTACCTCACCGGCCTGAAGATGCTCCAGTACGACATGCTTTACGGCGACCGGCACGTGTACGGCGGCGACAGGCCCTTCGCCCCGACACGGCTGCAGATGGGCTACAGCCCCATAAGGATAAAGGAGATACTGGAGATAGGCGGCGGGTACTACGTCAGCGGCGAGGGCTTCACGCCGTTCAGCAAGGTCTCCATAGGCGACAGCATACTCGACACCATCTTCCTCAGCCCATCCCTGCTGAAGCTGCTCGAGAAGGCCGAGCCCGACGACGTCCGGGACATGCAGGTCAGCCAGGTCGAGAAGGACAACGACATACTGAGCACGACGGAGTGACGCGGGTCGCCGCTCGGGGGCTCCACGCCGGCGTCCGCGGCAGTTTCTTGGGGGGCGGAGATGCGCATAAGCCAAAAGGCGATCATACAGGCAATGAAGACTGCCAGGCTTTTCGAGGGCTTTTCGGAAAAGGCGCTGCGATCCATAGCCGAGGCCGCGCGGCCCGCCGCCTATGCCCCGCGCAAGGGCGACATCATAGTCCATGAGGACTGCGAGCTGGATTTCTTCACGATGCTCATCAAAGGCAGGGTCTTTGCCGAGAAGTCCGGCACGAACGGGTCCATAGAGCTGGTCGAGACGTATTCGGACGGCGAGCTCATCGGCCTGGAGACGGTCTGCACGCCCACGCGGAAGGCGCCCTTCAGGCTCGTCTGCGGCACGGACATAGAGGCCGTCGTCTTCCATTATGACATGATGACGCAGGACGGCGCGCTGCCCGACGCGATCGGGAAGAAGCTGCACATGAACATCATACACGTGCTCGCGAACGAGAACATCAAAAAGCTCTACAAGATAGACGTGCTTTACAAGCGCTCGCTGCGGGAGCGCGTCATGGTGTTCCTGCGGCGCCTGGAGCGGAAGACGGACGACGGGCAGTTCAGCATAAACATGGACAGGGAGCGTTTCGCGCAGTATCTCGGCGTCAACAGGAGCGCGCTGTCGAAGGAGCTCGGCCGCATGAGCGGCGAGGGCCTGATCTCAACGCACAAGGACGTATTCGAGATATGCCGCGAATCTCCCGAGGCCGAAGGCGCGGATCAGTAGGACAAAATCTGCTATGGATTATAGCATGGTTTTGTTGCCATGACACGTAAACTACACCGCCCAATTTTCCGACTTCAACTCCGGCACCCGCTCAAACTCGCGCATGTTGTTCGTCACAAGCGTCAAGCCCCGCTTTAGCGCCTGCGCCGCAATCTGCATGTCATACGCGCCGATGACCCGACCCTCGCGCTCCAATGCGGCGCGGATCACGCCGAACACCTCCGCGTCCTCTTCAGTGAACGGCAGGATTTCAAAGGGCGCGGCAAAATCCAGCAGCGCGAGGCGGTTGCGCTCGCGGTTACGGCTTTTGGACGCCCTGTATTCAAGTTCCGCCAGCGTGACCGCCGACAGTTTGATGGAAAAGGGCGGCTTGGACGCAAAAACAGCCGCCGCGTTTTGTGAGCGCTTGTTGATGATATAAATGCAGATATTTGTGTCAAGCAGATACATTTTACGCATCTTCCAACGCCGTGCGGTCTTGCGGCTTCGGTTGTTGCCGCTCCGATAAGAAATCGTCCGTAAAGCCGTCCACGCCGCGCCGGAAAACGTCCCAAACGTCGTCTTTCGGGAGCAAAATCAGCGTGGAACCGACTTTTTGAATCAGCAGCTCGTCATCGGTTATACGGTACTCCACCGATATGCGCACGGCTTGGCTGTTGCCGTTGTTGAACACTTTGGTCGTTTTCATGGGCAATTCCTCCTTGCGCCAAGTATACACCCAAGTGTGCACGCCCGTCAAGCCCGCCGATCAGGCGAGACACAATAGAGCCGTCCCCATTTTGTCTCAGGCCGGCCCAGCGGAAGAAATGTCAAATGCCCCTTAACAAAACGCGGGTTTTGTGATAGAATAGCTGCACAGGAACCTCTAGACGCGGCTTTGCCGCAGATATCGATGTGGAAGCGAGGATGGCTGCATGGATGTAAAGACTATTCTGAAGGAAGTGGTGGGCAAGGGCGCGTCCGACGTCTTCGTGGTCGCGGGCAGGCCGATGAGCTTCAAGGCCGGCAGCCAGATAGAATCGCTTAGCGACGAGGTTTTCCTGCCCGGCCAGACCGCGGAGTTCCTGACCGAGATCTACAGGATGGCCCAGGACCGCGACATGGGGCGCCTGATGGACGTGGGCGACGACGACTTCTCGTTCGCCGTCCCGGAGGTTTCGCGCTTCCGCGTAAGCGCCTACAAGCAGAGAGGCTCACTTGCGGCGGTCATACGCGTCGTGGCCTTTGCCCTGCCGGACCCGGCAAAGCTCAACATCCCCGACCAGATACTCGGGCTTTCGGAAAAGAGGCACGGGCTCCTGCTTTTCACGGGGGCCGACGGCAGCGGCAAGACGACGAGCGTGGCCTGCCTCATAGACCGCATCAACTCGACCAGGAACGGTCATATCATAACGCTGGAGAACCCGATAGAGTATCTGCACAGGCACAAGATGAGCCTCATAAGCCAGCGCGAGATATCGATAGACACGGAGAGCTACGCCGACGCGATGCGCTCCGCGCTGCGGCAGAGCCCCAACGTGATACTCATAGGCGAGCTGAACGGGGAGGAGACCATATCGATGGCGCTCACCGCCGCCGAGACAGGCCATCTGGTGATCTCCACGATGCCGACCGTAGGCGCGACGAGCACGGTGGACAGGCTCGTGGACGCCTTCCCCGCCGGCCAGCGGGAACAGACCCGGATGAGGCTCTCCATGGTGCTCCAGTCCGTCATATCGCAGCAGCTCGTCCCGACGGTGGACGGCTCGGTGGTACCGGCCTTCCAGGTCATGCACTGCAACAACGTGATACGCGGCGTGATACGCGACGGCCGGACAGACCAGATAAACGCCCTCATAAACTCCGGCAGCGGGGAGGGCATGATAGACATGGACGCCAGCATACTGAACATGTTCAAGGATGGCGTGATAACGGCGCAGGAGGCTCTTGCCCACGCGCTCGAGCCGGAGAACATGGCGAGGCACGTGAACACGCGGGACAAGATGTATTTTTGACAAATCCGTCTCAAAAATGAGATAAAATCTGCGATTGTGAGACGCCAGCCCGCGAAATCACCCCCTTCTTCTTGGGCCCGCAGCCGCTTGGCTGCGGCGCGGCAATAAAATGGCTGGCCGGCCAAAGCCTTAGCCCGCATCGCGGAAACCGTTGCGGCGGCGCGGAACCAAGCGCCCGCCGCTTGTTTTTTTGCCTCGGGCCGCGCGGCGGCGGCCTGGACAACCCCCCTCATTGGCACAGAATTTGAAAGGTGTAATGACGGCGGGACAGCAAGATGCGCGCCGCTGTGCGCACGACATGGTTTTCAAAGGGATGCAAGGGAGGTAATGAGAAGATGACCGCAATGAACAAGGACAAGGCGCTAAAGGAGGCTTTGAGGGTCGTAGGCTTCATCGAGAAAGATGAGCTGACCAAGGAGGAAAAGGACAGCATCGTAAAGGATTCCATCCGCAATTTCAACGAAAACGTGAACCCAGGCTGGCTTGAATACAGGAAATCCGTGTCGACCGACGCGGCCTTTGTCGAATGGACGGACACGGAGGACCATTTTGAGGATCTGTACGGCACGCAGTTCATCGACTGCCTGGGCGGCTTCGGCATATTCACCTGCGGGCACAGGAACCCCGCCATACTAAAGACCGTCAAGGCCCAGCTGGACAAGTACGCCCTCCATTCGCAGGAGCTGGTGGACCCGCTCAGGGGCTATCTGGCGAATATACTGGCCATGATAACGCCGGGCGACCTCCAGTACTGCTTCTTCACGAACGGCGGGGCGGAGGCCAACGAGATGGCGCTGAAGCTCGCGAGGCTGGCTACGGGCGGGCGCTGGTTCATATCGACGACGGGCGCCTTCCACGGCAAGTCCATGGGCGCCATATCCATGGGCGGCAAGGGCTCGTACAGGGAGGACTACATCCCCATGGTGCAGCAGGTGCAGCACGTCGAGTACGGCAACGCGGCCGCGATGGAAGCCGCGATCAAGAATCTGCAGACGGTCGGCGAAAAGGTGGCCGCCGTCATACTCGAGCCCATACAGGGAGAGGCCGGCGTCGTGATACCGCCTCCGGGCTACCTGAAAACCGTGCGCGAGATCTGCGACAGGTACGGGGTGGCGCTCATACTGGACGAGATACAGACGGGCATGGGAAGAACGGGTACGATGTGGCGCTGCGAATACGAGGACGTCGTCCCCGACATCATGAGCTACGGAAAGGCGTTCGGCGGCGGCATAATGCCGATAACCGGGATAATAGCCCGCCCCAAGATGTGGGGCGACAAGCTCATAGACAACCCTTGGATACTGGGATCGCCGACCTTCGGCGGCAACCCGCTGGCCTGTTCGGCGGCCATTTCGACCATAAAGTTCATGCTGGAGAACGACGTGCCGGGCATGTGCAAAAAGAAGGGCGAGTACATAATGGGCAAGCTCGGCGAGCTCCAGAAGAAGTATCCCACGGTGCTAAAGGCCTTCAGGGGCGCCGGGCTTTTGATCTGCATGGAATTTCCGGAGGCGGAGGTCGGGTACCGGGTCACGAAGGGCCTGTTCGAGAGGCACGTCATGACGGCCGGCACGCTGGTGAACGCGAAGACCGTCCGCATAGAGCCGCCGGCCGTGCTGAGCCAGGAGAGCATAGACACGGTCATGTCCAGGCTGGACGAGGCGCTTGCCGATGCCAAGAAGGAGTTCAGGCTGTAAGGGGCCGCCGGGCGGTCCCGGCTGAAACAGGCGGGCTGCAAACACCAAGGGGCCAGAGTGCCAAGTGACCAGGGGTTAGGGAAACTAGGGAAAAGGGTTTTTAGGGAGAAATACGGACGAGGACCTGCAAGGCGGGGCCGCCCTTCGATGCTGGGAAGTGGCGGCCTCGCGCTGTCTCCGGCCTGCGCGCGGGCGCTAGTCCGCCTCGACTGCGGGCGGATGGGCAGCGAGGGCCGATCCGAAGCAAAGCGCATTTGGCAAAACAGCCTTGCCAAGCCCCATGTTTTTATGTACAATAGAAGACACAACTTATGCTGGGCGGCAGGCATGGCCGCCCAGCGGCGCAAATTCTGGAAATGGAGAGGGAGCACTATGAAAAAAGGACTTTCAAGACTGTTGGGCTTTGCCCTGTCGATCACGCTTGCGACGGTGGGGGCGGCGGCCTACGCGGCCGACGCGGATGCCTCGGAAATCTCGCCGGGCATGGATTTCGTCGGGGACGCCATATCCCTGTCGCTCGACAAGGCCGTGGAGCGCATGACCACCACGGGGCCGGGCTTCGAAAGCGCGGCCCTGGCGAAGGAGGCCTTCGAGGCCCAGGCGAAGGGGCAGGAGGATCTCTGGTCATCGTGGAGGGGCGTCAGCAGAAGCATATCCCCCGGAGACCTGACGCCGGACCCCACGAAAAGCCTGAACGCCAAGGTCGTGAGGATGACGCGGCCCTACCTGATCAGCCAGGCCGCGATACAGTACGAGATAGACCTGAACACGCTCGTCTACGACACGACGCAGATATACCATCAGGCCCTGCAGGCGGAGGAGGCGCTTCGCATAGCCAGGGAGAACCTGCAGACCCAGCAGGACATCCTGTCCAACACGAACAAGAAGTTCGAGCTCGGCGTGGTGTCCAAGATGGAGGTTCTTTCCGCCGAAAGCGCGGTCCAGGACGCCGATGTGAAGGTCGGCGCCGCCGAAAGCGCGCTGAAGGCCGCCAAGATGAGCTTCAACCAGAAGCTGTACTACCCGCTTATGCAGGATGTAAAGCTTACGGATCCCCTCGCGAGGGCCGATGCGCCGACGGTTGAGCTGAAGGCCGCCATAGAGTCCGCGCTCGCCAACAGGAACGAGCTGAACCAGCTGCAGTACGCCCTTGACAAGGCCTCGCTGGAGCTCGCGGACAAGAACCTGGTCTCCAGGTTCTCCGCAGAGTACCTGACCGCCGCGCTTGCGGTCAAACAGGCGGAAAAGGGCCTGAAGGACGCGAAGCAGCTGATAGAGCTCGACATACGCGTGAAATACATGGGCATACAGAACCTGGATCGGGAGATCGCGTCGATGGAGAAGAACGTCTCCAACGCGAAGGAGGGCTACCGTCTCGCGGATCTTTCCTACAACGCGGGCATGAACACCCTCGTGGACGTGCAGAACGCCCAGCTGGCCTCCTACCAGACGCAGCTCGGCCTCTCCGCGAAGATACTCGAGTACAACCTTGCGGTCAGCGACCTCAGCCTGGCCATGGGCTATGGCAGATCCGCCGCCTCGGCGGGGCAGCAGCGATAGGGCCGCCGCCGGGCGGTTTCGACTGAATCATTGAATCGCGGGTTTCGCTAGGCGAGGGCGAGGGATGGCGAATGGCTCTGGGGCGCGGCGCTGCGCCATTGTCACAGCTTGGCTCGAGTCGCCGCCGGAGCGGCCTGAATGGCCCGCCGGTGACGATTTCGTCATATGCGTGGACGGCGGCTACGCCATAGCGGAGGCGGCCGGCCTCGTGCCGGATCTTGTCATAGGCGACTTCGACTCCCTGCGCGGGGACGTCGCCCCAGGCGTGGACACGGAGCGGCTGCCGGCGGAAAAGGACGACACCGACACCATGCTGGCCCTTAAGCGCGGCTTTGACATGGGCTTCAGGGACTTCCTGATAGTCGGCGGCCTCGGCGGCCGCTTCGATCACAGCCTCGCCAACATACAGGCCCTCTCCTACTGCCTCGACATGAAGGGAAGGGCGGTCATCGCGGACGGCGGGAACATAGCCATGATGACCGATGACGCAGCCCTCCGGCTTGAACGCCGCGAGGGCTTCTACTTTTCCCTGTTCTCGTGGTCGGAAAGCTGCGAAGGCCTCTGCGTGGACGGCGCGAAGTACCCCCTTGACGGTTACCGCCTCACGCGGGACGATCCCCTCGGCGTGAGCAACGAATTCCTCGCCGGCCCCGCCCTCATAAGGAAGAAGGCCGGCCGGCTCCTGATCGTACTCTCGCGCGACAGGGCCGCCGCAGACCGGGGCTGTTACTACTCACACGCCACGCCATTTTTGCCCATCTCGGAACCTGGTTGCGATTATTGCCTTCCTCACGTAGCTTCTAGTACGCTCCGGGAGCCAAAATCGCCCCCAGAACCCGATCTGGACAAAACTGACGCGGCGTGTGAGTAGTTTCGATTTAAGCAGATGACTAGTAATCGGCGGCCCGATGATCAGGGCCGCCTGCGGCGCCTGCGCCAGTCCTGCCCTAATACTTGTCGGATCCGCTTCCAAGATCGATCTCAGGCGCCCTGTCCGGCCTGCCGCCGTCCCCGCCGCGCCCGAACGATGAGGCCTGGGGGGCCGACAGGCCCGGCCTGTAGCCGCCGCCGGGCGCGCCGCCCTCCTTCAGCTTGAACCGGGAGAGTATGTCGTCGAGCATCGTCGCCTGCGCGGAAAGCTGCTGCGCCGCCGCCGCCGACTCCTCCGCCGTCGCGGAGTTCGCCTGAACCACGTCCGATATCTGGCCCATACCCTTCGTTATCTCGGAGATCGACTCGCTCTGCCTCTGCGACGCCATGCTTATGTCCTGCATGGACAGCGCGTTCTTCTCCGATATCTCGTTGACCGACAGCAGGCTCTCGCTGGTCTTGTTAGCGATGCTGTTGCCCTCGGCCACCTTATGCGTGCTGCTCTCTATAAGGCCCGCCGTCTCCTTCGCCGCCTCGGCGGACTTGGAAGCGAGGTTCCTGACCTCGTCGGCCACCACCGCGAAGCCCTTGCCGTGCTGGCCCGCCCTCGCGGCCTCCACCGCCGCGTTCAGGGCGAGTATGTTGGTCTGGAAGGCTATGTCGTCTATGACCTTTATCACCTTGGCGATGTTGCTCGAGCTCTCGTTGATGTCGCGCATGGCCTCGGTCATGTTGCCCATGGACTCCATGCTCTCGCTCATGTATTTGGACGAAAGCTGCACGTCGTCGAAGGCTTCCTGCGATTTTCTGGTGTTGTCCTCCGACTGGGAAAGAACCTCCGATATGGCCGCCGAAAACTCCTCGAGCGTCGCGGCCTGCTCGCTGGAGCCGGAGGCGAGGGACTGCGCCCCCGTGGCTATCTGCCCCGCGCCAGCCGAGACCTGGGCCGCCGCCTCCTTTATGTCAAGCAGCATCTTGTTGTTCTTCTCTATGACCGTGGATATCGACTGGTTCATGATGTCCTTGTCCGACCTGATCGCTATGGACGTCCTGTAGTCGCCGTCGGCTATCATGGAGAGCACGTGGGCCTGCTCCCTTATGGCCGCGATCATGCCCTTGAAGGACTCGGCCAAGGCCCCTATCTCGTCCCTCCTGTCGATGTCCGTCTCGACGCTCGTGTCCCCCCTCGCGATGGCGTTTGCCGCGTCCACGAGCTTCATGGTCGGCGTGGCGATGAGCCTCGCTATCATGAGGCCGAATATCACGGCAAAGGCGACGGCGACGACGGCCAGGGCGATCAGCAGCAGCATCAGCACATTCGAGAGCTTGGTGTCGTCCTCGTTGGCAATGCTGGCCGTCTGCGTTATAAGCGAGATGAGCCCGGCGACCTCCGACTGGAAACTCTCGACGTCGTCAATCATGTCGTCCATGGCGGCCCGCGCCCCGACCTCGTCGCCGGCGTTCAGCCTTTCCTCCATGACCTTGATGCCCGCCTCGTATGCCGTGTAGATGGAGGATATCCTCTCGTTGGCCGCCCTGCCGGCATCCGTCAGCAGATTCTGCCGCAGATAGTCGATCTCCTCCTTCATGTTGACCCCCGCAGCGTCCAGGGTTTCCATGGCCGAACGCAGGGCAGAGGGCTTGTCTATGTCCATCAGCGCGGTGCGGTAGCTGATGCGCTGCATGGCAAGATTGTATTCAAGCGAGCCCGCGTGATCCATGTTTACGACGTGGGTGAACATGGCCTGTTCAGTCTCGTTCATGGCAATGAGGCCGAACAGCCCCACGCCTCCCACCACAGCGGCCAGCACGGCCACCAGCAGGAACCCGAACAGCAGCTTCACCCTGATCTTCCAATTCTTCATCTCGCCCCTACCTCCATAAACAAACAGCCTGCCGGATGTCTAAAACACGCGCGGTTGAAGTCACAATTATTCTTTATGATATGATATACTTTTATGTCTTCCACGTCAAGGCAAGGGCGTCATTTTCTGATAAATATTTCATGTTTTCGACTGTCGCTATGAAGGGCGCGCGGGAACCGTCCCCTATGGACGGGCGGGGGGAGGGGCATATGCCCGGATCAGGCCCTGTCCGGCGGCAGGACGGGGCTCGCGTAGACGGTTCGGTTGTTCGTGAATATGACCATCCCGGGCTTCGCTCCCGAGGGCTTCTTCACGTGCCGCGCCAGGCAGTAATCGACGGGGACGTTCTCGGAGGCCCGGCCCTTGCTGTGCCACGCGGCGAGCGAGGCCGCCTCAAGGATCGCCCTTTCGGGCGGCTCGCGGCCCTCCGTCAGCATGACGACATGGGCGCCCGGCAGATCCTTCGTGTGGAGCCACAGGTCCCTGGGCGAGGCCTTCCTGAACGTGATAAAGTCGTTTTCCGTGTTGTTTCTGCCCACGAGGGCCTGAAAGCCCCCGTAAAGCGCGTATGATAGAGGCGCCGGGCCGGGGGCCGGCCGCTTTTTGCCGCCGGGGGCCTTCCTCCTGCGCAGATACCCGGACTCCGTAAGCTCCTGCCGCAGGGCGTCGGCGTCCTCCACGGTCGACGCGTTCTCTATGAAGGCGAGCACGGATTCGAGGTAGGCGGCGTCCCTGTCTATGGCCGCAAGCTGCGTAACCTTTTCCGCCGCCGCCGTCTTCGCCTTCCTGTAGAGCCTGTAGTAGCGCTGCGCGTTCTGCGACGGCGTCAGGCGCGGGTCGAGCTCTATTGCCATGGGGCTGCCGTCGTAGTAGTTCGTCAGCGTGACGGCGCTCCGCCCCGGTTCCAGCGCGTGCAGGCTGGCCGTAAGCAGCTCGCCCGCAAGCCTGTATTCCTCGGCCCTGCCCGCCTTTTCAAGCTCCTCGGACACGCGCTGCCGCTTCAGCAGCAGCCTGTCGAGGCCGCTGCGGGCCGCCTTCGCCAGTTCCGCCGCCTTCTGCCTTACGCGGCTGGACGAATCCCTGTTGGCATAGTAGTAGTCCGCGGCGGCGCTGATGTCGCCGAAGCCGAGCGGGCGGCAGGGGCCCTCGAGGGCCGAAATCGGGAAAGCGTGGAAATCCACGGGCCGCCCGTCCCCGTCGAGATAGACGCGGGGCGAAAAATCGCCGGTGCCTATCCGCGCCCTGAGCCCGGACAGGGCCGCATACAGCGCGCCGGCCACATCGTCCGGCGGATCGGGGCCGCCGCCCAGCGCCTGGCCGGCCAGCTCAGCGGCGGCGCGGGGGCTGAGGCCCTGTATGCCCGAGAGCAGGGCGCCGGAAACGCATTCCAGGAGGCCGTCGGGCCCCTGGGCGAGGCCGGGCCCCAGGCAGGACGCGGCCATCGCGCCTATGGCATCCGCGTCGGCCTCGCCCCAGGGTATCTTGCCGTGGGACGGGGGCTCTATGTAAGCGCAGCCCGGCAGCGTCTGGCGGTAGCGGTTGGTCTCTGCGGAAAGGCGCTTGATGCTGTCGATGATCCTGCCGGTCTCCGGATCGACGAGGATGATGTTGCTGTGCTTGCCCATTATCTCGACTATGAGCCTCTTGCTCTGCGAAAAGCCCAGCTCGTTTGCCGTCTCTATGGAAAAGACGATGACGCGCTCTGAGCCCGGCTGCTCGACGCCCGAGATCCGCCCGTTCTGGATATGCTTGCGCAGCAGCATGCAGAAGCCGTAAGGGTTCTGCGGGTAGGGACCGGCGTCCTCCGTCAGGCATATGCGCGGGTTCGATCCGTTGGATGAAACAAGGAGCCTGTGCTTCCCGCCCCGCGCGCCTATGTGGAGGACGATCTCGTCGCGCTCCGGTTGGTATATCTTCTCTATCCTGCCCCCGGCGACCGCCGCCGAGAGCTGCGCGGCCACGGCCGCCAGCACGATTCCGTCGAATGGCATAAAATGCGCACCTCCCGCCCGCCGCACAAAAGCTTTTCTTTGCTTCGCGTTTATGGTACTATGTAAATATATGATACATCAATCTTGCGCCCTATGCAAGCCGCGGCCCTCGCTGCGGCACGCTAGTGTCCTGCGTCACCTAGAAGTTGTGATAAACGGCGAAGATTTTTTTCGTCAGGCAAGGCGCAAAACGTAGGCGAACCTGAAGGTTCGGCGAGGCTTTGCAACGCAGCCTGGCGGAAAAAAGATCGGCGTTTATAAAGTTTTAGGTGACGCAGGACACTAGCGTGCCGCAGCGAGGGCCGCGGCTTGCATAGGGCGCAAGATTGATGTATCATATATTTACATAGTACCATA
>JAISXZ010000127.1 GCA_031270275.1 Eubacteriales Family XIII. Incertae Sedis bacterium
CCCCGGCTGCGTTGCCGGAACCCTTGAATACTACAAGTATTCGCGGAACCCGGCGCCTTGCCGGGACACAAAATTGCTGCGCCAACTGTACACTTTATTTTTCGACAGTTCCTAAGCAGAAAGCCCGCATTGCTGCGGGCTTTCTCAGCCCAATATCTAAATCGGGCAATCTTTCTGGTGCAGGCAAGAGGACTCGAACCTCCATGAAGTAACCCTCACACGGACCTGAACCGTGCGCGTCTGCCAGTTCCGCCATGCCTGCATGGGGCCCTGTCGCCTACAACATTATATGTCATGCGCGCCCTAAATGCAAGCGGAAATTTTTAGGAGTGTGCACGATCAGGCATATTTCTTCGCCAGCCTGCGCGCCACCCATACCCCGCTGGCCGAAGCCTGCGACAGGGAATGCGTCACCCCGGAGGCGTCGCCCAGCACATACAGGCCCTGGATCTTCGTTTCGAGGCTGCCGTCGACCTCCACCTCCGAATTGTAGAACTTGACCTCCACCCCGTAGAGCAGCGTGTCCTCGTTGGCGGTGCCAGGCGCTATCTTGTCCAGCGCGTATATCATCTCGATTATGTTGTCGAGCTGGCGCTTGGGTATCACGAGGCTAAGATCGCCGGGCGTGGCCTTGAGCGTGGGTATGGTGAACGACTTTTCCATGCGCTTCGCGCTGCTGCGCCGCCCCTTCGTCAGATCCCCGAACCGCTGCAGCAGCACGCCGCCGCCCAGCATGTTCGACAGGCGGGCAATGGATTCCCCGTACTCGTTGCTGTCCCTGAAGGGCTCCGTGAACTTGTTCGAGACCAGGAGCGCGAAATTCGTGTTGGGCGTGCGCAGGCTCGGGTCCGCGTAGCTGTGCCCGTTCACCGTCACGATGCCGTTGGTGTTCTCGGCGACCACCTCGCCGTAGGG
Organism: Eubacteriales Family XIII. Incertae Sedis bacterium; assembly: GCA_031270275.1. Taxonomy (GTDB): domain Bacteria; phylum Bacillota; class Clostridia; order Peptostreptococcales; family Anaerovoracaceae; genus JAISXZ01. Next base: position 916 of record JAISXZ010000127.1, read on the forward strand.
GTTCATGCAGAAGGTGCGCACCATGTCGTTGTACTTGTCGGTCTTGTAGACGATCTTGCTCTCGTAGACCTCGTCCGTTATATGCTTGAATATCTCGGCCGGCAGCTCCACGCGCACGCCGATGTCAACGCGGTTGCTTTTCATCCCTATGCCGAACTTGCGGCAGACGCCGGAGACCCACTTCGAGCCCGAGCGCCCGGAGGCGAGCAGCAGGTCCCTGCAGAAGAAGGACTCGCCGCCGTCCGTCGTTACGGCGAAGCCGCCGTCCGCCCTGTCGATGCCGGCGACCGTGCGCCCGAACAGCATCTCGACATGCCCCTTCGTGCGGTCGAATATCCTTTCGAGTATGCGCGCGTTCCTGTCCGTGCCCAGATGACGCACCTTCGCGTCGAGCAGATGCAGATTGTTGCGCAGCGCCAGGGTCTTCAGGTCGGAGTCCGACGTCGAATAGAGCCGCGCCTCGGCGCCGCCAAGGCCGCAGAGCACCTCGTCCACGTACTCCATTAGGGCGAGCGCGTTCGCCTTCCCGACATAGCTGTGCAGATCCCCGCCGAAGTTCGTGGTTATGTTGTACTTGCCGTCCGACAGCGTGCCGGCGCCGCCATAGCCGTTCATGATGTGGCAGGGGTCGCACTTCACGCAGTTGTCGGCCGCGCCCGACTTTATCGGGCATATGCGCCTCTCCAGCGGCCAGCCCCTGTCTATCATGAGCGTCCTGGCCGCGCTGCCCAGCTTCGTCAGCTCGTAGGAGGCGTAGACGCCGCTGGCGCCGGCGCCCACGATTATGATGTCGTATTCCTTCATTTCACGGCTGCTTTACTCGGCGGTGATCCTCTCGAACTCCTCGACCACCTTCTCGAACTCGTCGTCGTCCTCTATGTCCACCATCTCGAACTCGTCGTCGCCTATCTCCTTGTATCCGTAGATATACACGTCGTCGGAGTCGTCCTCGGGAATAAGCGCGATGTACTCCTTGCCCTCGAAATCGAATACGCCCATTATCTCGCATTCGACGACCATGCCGTCGTCAAATTCGAGGGTGATGTAGTCCGCTTCGTCGGGCTGGTAGGACTTGTCTTTGTCTTTGTCGTTGGTGTCCGGCATCAGAAAACCCTCCGCAATGTTACTGCTCAACGGTCACGCCATTTTCGCCCATCTCGGAACCCGGCTTCCTCCGATGGCATCCTGCCCATATACTATAACATTATTGCCGGCCGTTATCAATCAAATCTTTGGCGCCGGAAAAATGCGCCTTGACCTTCGCCGCGGCCGCGCCGGTCATGCCCGGCGCCCCGGCCAGCTGCTCGACGGTGGCCGCCTTTATGGCCTCCAGGCTCCCGAAATGCGCGAACAGCGCGTTCCTGCGCTTGGGCCCTATGCCCTCTATCGCGTCCAGCGCCGACTTTGTGGCCGCCTTCGCGCGCAGGCCCCTGTGGTACTCGACCGCGAAGCGGTGAACCTCCTCCTGCACCGCCCCCGTGAAATGGTAGGCCAGCGGCGATTTTTTCAGGTCCGCCTCGGTATCGCCGAATACCAGGCCCCGCGTCCTGTGCCTGTCGTCCTTCACCATGCCGGCGACGGGGACGTCGATCCCCATGGCCCTGAGCGTCTGCGCCACGGCGCCCACATGCCCGCGCCCGCCGTCGACCAGGATCAGGTCGGGCAGCGGGGAAAAGCCCGCGTCGCCCTCCTGCCAGCGCCTCATCCTGCGGTACACGACCTCCTGCATGCTGCCGTAGTCGTCCGCGCCCTGTGCGCCCCGTATGCGGAAACGGCGGTATTCCTGCCTGAGCGGCCTGCTTCCCTCGAACACGACCATGGCCCCCACGGAGTCCGCGCCGCCTGTGTTCGAGATGTCGTAGGCCTCGACCCGCCAGGCGCGGCCCTCCCCCGCCGGCAGCCCCAGAAGCCCGCCCAGGGCGGCGCCTATGGCGGCGTCCCTCTCGCGCTGCGTCCTGGCCTTCTCGTCAAGAAGCCGCGCCGCGCCGGCGATATCCCTTTTTGCCATCTCGAGGAGCGCCTTTTTCTCGCCCTTGACGGGGACGCGCAGCCTGACGCCGCTTCCGCGCATCCCCGACATCCATTCCTCTATGAGCGCGCCGTCGGGCAGCCTCTCCTCCAGCAGCAGCTCCTTGGGCAGCCGGCTCTGGTTTGCGTAGTGCTGCTTTATGAAGGCGGAGACCACGTCGGCGGGGCTGTCCTCGTCCGCAGCCTGCAGATGGTGGCTCTCCCTGCCTATCAGCCTGCCGTCCCGGACGAAGAACACCGCCACGTGCGCGTCCTTCTCGCCCTTGGCATACAGAACGAGATCCATGTCCCCGCCCGACAGCAGCACGACCCTCTGCTTCTCCATGACGGAGGCCGCCGCCGCGATGCTGTCCCTGTAGGCCGCAGCCGCCTCAAAATCCATCCTCGACGCGGCCTCCTGCATCCTGCCGCGCAGATAGTCCGTGACCTCGCGGCCCCTGCCGTTCAGAAAGCCCGTCACGCTGTCTATGGCCGCCGCGTAGGCCTCCCTGTCCACGCTGCCCTCGCACACGCCCCGGCAGCGGTCTATATGCCGGTTGAGGCAGGGCCTGTGCCCCGGCGGGAAGCCCGTCGCGGGGCAGCGCTTCAGCCTGTATATGTCGCAGAGCAGATCGATGACCTGGTTGGCGGACTTCACGTCGGCGTATGGGCCGAAATAGCGGCTCCCGTCGTTCGCGACGACGCGGGTCTTCAGCAGCCTCGGGTAGTCCTCCGCCATGGTCAGCTTTATGTAGGGGTAGGTCTTGTCGTCACGGAGAAGGACGTTGTAGCGCGGCATATGCCGCTTGATGAGGCTGTTTTCGAGTATCAGCGCCTCCATCTCCGTGTCCGTCGTGATGTACTCGAACTCGGCGATATGCGACACCATGGCCCGCGCCTTTGCGTCCATGCCCCGCGCCGACTGGAAATACTGGCGCACCCTGCGCCTGAGCGAGGCGGCCTTGCCGACGTATATGATCTCGCCGTAGCGATCCCTGTGGAGATACACGCCGGGCCTGTCCGGCAGGCTTTTGAGGCTTTCCCTTATGTCAAACATGACTCTGCAGCCGTTGCTGCCCACCTACTATAATCGAAACTACTCACACGCCGCGCTAGTTTTGTCCAGATCGGGTTCTGGGGGCGATTTTGGCTCCCGGAGCGTACTAGAAGCTACGTGAGGAAGCCAATAATCGCAGCCAGCGCAGTATCTCATTCGTTTTTGTACAAATGGCGCAGGATGGGTTTTCTGCGGCTAGGCGGAGGAGGGTGCCATAGCGGCTGCTATGGCGGCCGACGACAACAACGCCGCAGGAAATCCACACAAGCCATTTGCCGAAGGATGAATGAGATACTGTGCTAAGTTCCGAGATGGGCAAAAATGGCGTGGCGTGTGAGTAGTAACCTACAGCCTTAAAGCCGCCTGCGCGACTCGCTGTCTGCCTTAGCCCGCTCCTCCATCCTGGCCGCGCGCTCCGCCCGCCTGGACCTCCTGCGGCGCAGCTGCCGCCGCCTAAGCGCTATGTAGGCCGCGGCAATCGCAGCCAGGGCCGCGAGCGCGATGAGCGCCGTCCTCAGCATGATCCCGGCGGCGGCGTCCGTTATGCCTATGTACGACAGCGGCCCGCCCTCGCCCACGTCCCCGTCCGCCACTATGTCTATGGTCTTCAGAAGGCCGTCGCCGCGCAGTATCCTTATCTCGCCCGCCTTGTCGCCCTCGCGCACGGGCGCCGTGAGGAAGGGCTCAAGCTCGGCCGACACCACAAGCTCCGACTCCGACGCGTCCGCGGGCAGCGAGACCCAGCCGTCGCCGTCGGCCCGCGTCCCCACGCTGCCGACCGCGCCGCGCCGCACGTCTATCTCGCCCGTCCCCGCCCCTTCCTCCAGGGCGAGCACGGAGCGGTAGTTGGAAAAACCGTATTCGAGCAGGGATATGGCGTCCAGGTACAGGGCCCCCGAGGTGGACTGCATCATCACGGCCACCAGCTCGGTCCCGTCCCTCTCCGCGCCCGCTACCAGGCAGCTTCCCGCGAGGGAGGTATAGCCCGTCTTGATGCCCGTCGCGTCCTCGTACTTTATGTCGCGGCTTGCGCCCTCGTACACAACCTCATGCGTTTCGTCGTACAGCAGCCTGTTGCTGTTGTAGAGGTAGCGCGTCTCCTGCATGTTGGTCGCCGGTATCGTGTACGAGTAGGTCGAGACAGCCTCGCGGAACGCCTCGTGCCGCATGGCCTCCGTGGCTATGAGCGCGAGGTCGTAGGCGCTCGTAAGGTGGTTTTCGTCCGTAAGCCCGTGCGGGTTCACAAAATTCGTGTCGAGCGCGCCAAGCTCCCTTGCGCGGCTGTTCATGAGCTCCGCGAAGGCCTCCGTGCTTCCCGATATCTCCTTGGCGAGCGCGACGGCGGCGTCGTTGGCGGAGGGCAGCAGCAGCGCGTAGAACAGCTCCCTCACCGTCAGGACCTCGCCCTCCAGCAGGTATATGCGCGAGCCTTCCGTGAATGACGCTTCCGCGTCCACCGTGACCCTGTCGTCCATATCGAGGTTCTCGATCGTCAGCAGCGCCGTCATCACCTTTGTCGTGCTCGCGGGGTATTTCTTCTTGTGCATGTGCTTGTCGTACAGCACGGTGCCGGACTTCATGTCCACGACCATGGCCGAGTCCGCGACGATCTCCGGCACGGGCTTCCCCGCCTCCGCATAGGCGGCGGGCGACATGATGAGCGCGGCCGCCGCGACGGCGGCAAGGGCCCTGCGCAGCGCCTGCATCAGCCTGCCCCGAAAAAGCGCCCGGCCAGCGCGCAGCCGCTCGGATAGCTGCCGCCGCGCGCCCCCGAGGCCTCGGAAAACGCCTTTCCCTCATCGGGCGGCAGGGGCCTCTCGCTGTCGTAGAGCACGAAGGGGACGGGCTCGGAGGAATGCGTCCTTATCTCCATCGGGGTCCTGTGGTCGGGCACTATGAGAATGCGATAGGGCTCGCCGCAGCGCTCCAGCCACTCGCGCACAGGCTCGAAAACCTCGCGGTCGATGCGCCTGAGCGACTCTATCTTGCCCTGCAGGTCCCCCTGGTGCGAACATTCGTCGGGGGCCTCCACATGGATGTAGACGAAGTCCCTGCCCCTGCTGAATTCGGCTATCGCGCCCTCCGCCTTGCCCCGGAAATTCGTTTTGAGCGTGCCCGTGGCCCCCGGGATGTCCCGCGCGTCGAGCCCGGCGCAGATGCCGATGCCCTTGATGAGGTCCACCGCGGAGATCACGGAGCCGTCTATGCCGTATGTGTCGCGGAACGACGGAAGGCGGGGCTTTCGGCCCTGGCCCCATATCCATATGGAGTTCGCGGGGTTCAGCCCCCTCCCCGCGCGCGCCCTGTTGACGGGGTGGTCCTTCAGCAGCGCGTAGCTCGCGCGCATAAGGCCCTCTATCTCCGCCGCCCCCCCGCCCTTGGGCAGATAGCCGCCCGCCGCGCGGGTAAGTATGTCGTGCGGGGGCGTCAGCTCGCAGTCCGTCCTGCCGTTTTTGACTATCATGGCGTGGCGATAGCTCACGCCGGGGTAGAAATGCCGGCCGGGCCTGCCGAACTCCTTCTCCACCGCCTCTATCAGCACCCTCGCCTCGTCGCTCTCTATGTCGCCGGAGCTGTGGTCCTTCACCGTAAGCCCCTCGTATGGCCCCTCGCCGTCGAGCGTCACGAGGTTCACGCGGAAGGCCACGTCGTCGTCGGACATCTCTATGCCCATGCTGGCGGCCTCGAGCGGCGAGCGCCCCGTCAGGTACAGGGCAGGGTCAAAGCCCATCACGGAGAGGTTGGCCGCGTCGCTGCCCGGCGCCACCCCTTCCGGTATGGTCTGCGCCATCCCCACCTCGCTGCGCTTCGCGAGCCTGTTTATGCATTCCAGCCCCGCCGCCTCCAGCGGCGTCATCCCGCCAAGCTCCGGCAGCGGCCTGTCGGCGCAGCCGTCCGGCACGATAATAAGGTATTTCATAAGGCTCGCCCCCAGTCCGCCCAGGCGCCCGCTTCATAGGCGCCCGCTTCATAAACGCCCGCTCCGGCCGAAACCGCCCGGCGCCCGCGTCAGCTTCGCAGCCTTCAAAGGCTCCTTTTCTCGAACCCTTCCATGAAGCCCACCAGCGCATCCACGCCCTCGAGGGGCATGGCGTTGTAGATGCTGGCCCGCATGCCGCCCACAGACCTATGGCCGTTCAGCGCAATCAGGCCCTTTTCCTCGGCCTCGGCCACGAAGCGGCGGTCCAGGGCCTCGCTGCCGGCCGTAAAAACCACGTTCATGAGCGAGCGGTCCTCCCTGCGGGCCGGCGCGCTGTAGAGCCGGCTCGCGTCTATGAAGCCGTACAGCATGTCCGCCTTGCGCCTGTTCAGCGCCTCCTGGGCGGCCACGCCGCCGCGCTCCCTCATGCGTCTGAACACCTCGCCCGCCACGTATATGGCGAAGGCGGGGGGCGTGTTGTACATGGAGCCGCTGTCCGCGTGCACCCTGTAGTCCATGTATATGGGCGCGTTTTCGGGCGCGCGGCCTATGAGATCCTTCCTTATTATGACTATCGTCAGGCCGGCCGGCCCTATGTTCTTCTGCGCCCCCGCGTACAGCAGCCCGAAGCGCGTTGCGTCCACGGCCTCGGAGAGCATGCCGGAGGACCAGTCCGCGACCAGGGGCGGCCCGCCCGTCTCCGGCACGTAGGGATACCTGGTGCCATGTATGGTGTTGTTCATCGTTATGTACGCATAGTCGGCGCCGGGCCGGAAGTCGTTCGCCGAGACCGTCGGCACGTATGAGAAGCCGCCGTCCTTCGACGAGGCCACGACGCGTATGTCCCCGAACTTCCCGGCCTCCCGCGCCGCCTTCTCCGCCCAGCTCCCCGTTATGACGTAGTCGGCCATGCCGGAGCCGCCGAGCAGGTTCAGGGGGATCATGGAGAACTGCAAGGTCGCGCCGCCCTGCAGGAACAGCACGGCGTAGTTCTCCGGCAGATTCATCAGCGCGCGCAGATCGGCCTCGGCCTCGCCTATTATCCTCTCGTATGTCTTGGAGCGGTGGCTCATCTCCATTACCGACATGCCGCTGCCCCGGTAGTTGAGCAGGCCGTCCCTGACGTCCTCGAGCACGTCCTCCGGGAGCATGGACGGCCCCGCCGAAAAGTTGTATATCCTCTTGCTGAAACCCATGCGCATGCAACCTCCTGTAGACATTCGCGATACGTCCTTTGCGGCTATTATAGCATGAAACAGCGGGTTTTGAAAGGGGGATTTTCCGCGTTGCCCCGCCCGCGCCGCCCGCCGCCCCGCCAGGCCCCAAAATCCGTCGAAAAGACGGCGGCACGCGATTTCCTGCACTAGGCCTCCTGCCTTTTTCGACTATTGCACAAGCGCCGCCATTTCCCCTAAAGAACGCGGCAGTTTAGCCGATATCGAAAACAGGACAATTCTGTCCTCAAAGACCCCGTCCCCTCGCGCGTGGCATGCGGGCCGGGGCAGGCAAGGATTGGGCAGGGAAGGATCCCTGCATTTTGACGGCGCAGCGCGTCTATCCGCGACGGAAAGGAGGTTTTGTCGCGCGGGCGTGGCGCGGGCATTGGCGCGGCCGCAGGCCGGGCCGTGCGTGACAGCCTCCGCTTCGAAAAGGGGCAGGCGGCGGCGCCGTGCGCAAATGTCTTGATGAAGCCAGGACTTAGGACCGCAACGAAGGAGTAAGGACGCATACTAAAGAACGGTATGTAACCGAGCGACGGCCTGCGGCCCGCACCACGGACGGAAACGGCGCTAAGTGCAGCGCAGGATTTTTTTCGGCTGGGGCGCGGACCGCAACAAAGGAGCGAGGGCGCATACGGGAAATGTATGTAACCGAGCGACGACTTGCGATCCGCGCCCCAGGCGGAAAAAAGACAAGCTGAGTATTCAAGGAGGGATACGAAGTGATTATCAACCACAACATCCCGGCGCTGAACACCTACAGATCGCTGGGGATCAACCAGGACAACACGAGCAGATCGCTCGCCAAGCTGTCCTCGGGCCTGCGCATAAACAACGCGGGCGACGA
>JAISXZ010000020.1 GCA_031270275.1 Eubacteriales Family XIII. Incertae Sedis bacterium
AGCGATTAAGGGAACGGCTGAATTCGGAGCGGCTGTTGTCGCGCTCGTTCAATATATACAGCAATTTATGCACTGAATATCCTGCTTACGGAGAGTGGAAATCCATGACAATGACCGCAATGCAACGTAACGCTCTTTCAATAGAATACAAAAAATGGGAATCCTCGTTTGCTTATGTATCTGAGATGCGTTCTTTCCTTTCCGGGCTGCTGTGCAAAAAGCACGGCATACGCTTCGAGAGCGTCGTCACGGTGAACAATTTCGAATCCATGTTCATGCACGTGGAATCCGGCCTGGGGATTGCCCTTCTCGGCGCCAGCTCGCGCCTCACAAGCAACGAGAAGATCACGCATTTCACCATCGACGACCCGGAATTCCAGGTCGGCGCCGACGCGGTGTGGATGAGGGACAACGACAATCCCATGCTCAGGGACTTCGTGCGGATGCTGTCGCCTACCCTGTACTACTAGGACGGGCGGATGTGCGCCTTTGCCGCCGGGGCTGCCAAGCCTGGATTTCAAGGCGAGCGGGCGCGAAACTGCGTTCCCCGCTTCCGTCAGGGGGTGCCGCAATGGGATCAGCAACCGCCGGAACGCCTAGTCGGCCTCCGCCTCGGTGCGGCGCGTGTGCAGCCCGGCCAGCAGCCAGCTGCCGTCAGCCTGCACGAAGCCCATGTCATACGAGGCGTTGAACACGTGCGCCCTGCCCCGGCGGAGGACGGTGACCGCGAAGTCGATATGGCCGGTGAAACAGCCGTCGGAGTGGATGGCGATGTCCGAAACGCTGAAATCCGAAAATTTGCGGGCATCGTGGTCTATGTACCACCCGATCTGGTACTCGGAGAGGTTCTTGTAGAGGCTGGTGCCCCGGTGGATATAGGGCCGCAGGGCCGAGCGTGGCCCGTCCTCGGTGATGAAATCGGAGTATATCCTGGCCACAAGCTCCATCCGCTGGGCAAAGGCGTCATGCTGCTCGGCATCGGGAGGTATGGAGACCGAAACGGTGCGCGCCTCGGCGTCCACAGTCACCTCGCACTGCCGGCCATCGGCGGCGCGGGCCGAAAACTGCGGCTCGAACAGGGTCGGGGCCGTCTGGTACTCCACCGTCTGCGGCGCGAGGGACGAATCGTCCATGCTCTGGAATATCTCCACCTCGACGGGGGCGCCGTCGCGCATGTAGCTGATGATGACGGGATGGCGGCCTACGGTCTGCTCCTGCGAAAGGGCAAGCGCGTTCACGACGACGGCGGCGCCCTCGGGCGCCGTCACCGCATATCCGGGCAGATACTCGAGCAGCGGCTGCACCGTCCAGCCGCCTTCGCCGTCCTCGCGGGGCGTAAGCATCGCCTCGCCCAGCCTGTCCTCGCCGCTGTACACCGAATACAGCCGCTGCCCGGCGGCCAGTTCAGCCGATTCCATCTGCCGATAGCTCAGCCCGCCGTCCCAAAAGGCCCCGAATTTTTGACGCAGATAGGCATTGCGGTCGTCCAGGCTGTTCATTGCGTCGGGCAGGAAACCCGAATCCTGCCCTATGCCCGCGTAATCCCCGGCAGCCAGCATGGCAAAATAGCCGTCGAGCGCCCGCTTCGGCGTGCGCTTCTCATAATCCGCCAGCGCGACGTACAGCCAGAGCAGCGCGGCTGCCACGACGGCAAGGCACACGAGGAAGAATATCAGCAGCCCAAGCCCGTATTTCGAGCGGCGGCGCCTGGCCCTGCCGCCCATAGTCCGTGTGTTTTCCAAGCAAAACCTCTCATGGAACGCAGCGGCGTCGCGCCTCACATGACAAGCCAGGCCGACGGCTGGTCGCGCGAGCCGTGGAGCGATGAGCAGACGTTGATGATCTCGCCCCCGTACACCATCACGCTGGAGGACCCGCCGTCCTGCATCGAGGCGTTGATGGCGCCGAACCTGACCATCAGGCGCAGGCAGTCCTGCAGCGTGGCGCCCAGGCTGTGCGGCTGCCGCCCGTCGATGACCAGCAGAAGCGCCGCGCCGTCGGCCCGCTGGCCTATTGCCGTGCGGGGGTTAAGGCCGCTGCCGTTGCCGGTGAATTCGGCCGGCTTGCCGTTCACGACAAGCGGCGGCATTATGGCGGGCTCCACCGCGACGGCATCGCGGATGCCCATGTCCAGGGCCTGCCGGCCGCTCATCTTGCCGACGACGAGATGGTCGTCGCCGTCGAAGCCCACTATGGTGCTGACCGTTCCCGGCCCGCCGTTGCGGATGGCGCCGTCCCGGATGAGCAGGCCCAGCGGCTGGCCGCCCTTGCCGATCCCGCCGGGGTCGCTGAACAGCCCGGCGTTGATGGCCGCCGCGGCATTGTTCTCGGCGGCGAATTCCTCGATCTTCTTGCCTCGGGCCTCGGGGCCGAACGCGCCCAGGCAGGCGAGCCTCACCCGCGAGGGATCCTTGACGATCATCATCTTGCCCACGAAGGTGTCGCCCGAAACGTCGTGGATCTCGATGGGCTCGTCGGGCTTGTCCGCAGCCGAGGGCTGCGCGAAAGGCTGGGTCGCGTCGGTCACCTCGCTGATGGGGATGACCGTGTTGGCGCTCAGGATGGCCTGGACCTCCTCCTCGTCAAGATGGATGCGGGAGGCGAACTTGACGGCGCTCGTCTCCTCCACCGAGACGACGAACAGATCACGCGCTGTGGGGAAGGGGCCCTTGCAGATAATGGCCGTGGCGCCGTAGATCAGTATGACGACGCTGAGCAGGAACGCCCCCGCCACCCCGAGGGCCCTGAGAACGAAACGCAGCGCGCGGCCCCTGCGTCGCGAGGGCCGCCCGGCAATACCGCCGTTTGGGTTTATGGTCTCCTGCATTGGCATCCTCCGGGCAAAAGCCCTAGCTTCCCGCACGGAACACCCAGCGGTGCTGGATGAAGAAGCTGACGAAAAACAGGGCCACGTCGGTGATGATCTTGGCCGGCAGCGCGGGCAGGGGCAGCGCCTCGCTGAGCAGATAGACCCCTCCGTAGCTGCACATCATCTGCGCGGCGCAGAGCGAAAAGTAGCGCAGCATGGCGCCGCCGTAACCGGCGCGGCTTTCAAACACCAGCCGATGGTTCACAAAGAAGTTGAAGGAGGCCGAGCAAACCCTCGCAAGGACGGTGGCCAAGAGCAGGCCCAGCGCGGGCGCAAAGGCTGCCAGCAGCCGGTTGAGCACGCCGAAAAGGGCAAGATCGACGATGGCGCTGGCCAGCGAGGCGAAGGGGAATCTGCCAAGCGGCCCCAAAATAAGCGCGTATATGCGGACGGAATCGGCAAAGGGGCGGAAGTGCGAGACCGCGCCGCTGCCGGCGTAGATGGTGCTGATACGCACCTCGCTGATGGCGACGCGCGCGCGCCTGGCCTCAAGCAGCATGTTGGTCTCAAACTCGTAGCGGTCGCCCGATATATGCAGCAGGCGCTCCATAAACCGGTTGGGGACGCCGCGCAGCCCGGTCTGCGTGTCCGTTATGCGGGCGCCGCACAGGGCGCTCAGGACGCGCCGGGTTATCCTGTTGCCCAGCGCGCTCTTGGCGGGCACGCCGTTCTGGGCAAAATCCCGCACGCCCAGCACAAGATCGTCGGGCCTTTGGGCGAGGGCCCTGGCCACCGCGACAACGTCCTCGACGCAGTGCTGGCCGTCGCCGTCCAGCGTGACGGCGCCCACGCAGCCGCAGGGGTCGGCCAGATGTCGCGCAAACGCCGTTTTCAGCGCGCGGCCCTTGCCCCTGTTCTCGGCGTGCGCCAGCAGCACGCACTCCGGGTGGGCCGCGGCGCGCTCAAAATAGCCGTCGAAGCCGTCGCCGCTGCCGTCGTTCACGATATAGATGCGCTTGAAACCGGCTTTTACCAGATCGTCCACCACAGCGGTAAAATGCGCGTCAGGATTCAGGGACGGTATGACCGCCGCAACATTCATGTCCATGCCGCGTGTCCTTATGTCCGCCGCCGCGCGCCGCCCCTGTCCCGCAGGGCGCGGGAGGAAAGCACGGCCACGAGCGCCAAGGCAGCTGCCAAAGCCAGCAGCCCGGCCACAACGGCGGCGGGCGGCAGACCGAACGCGCCGCCTGCCGCCTGCTGCTGCAAAGGCGCCTCGGCCTCGGGCATGCGGGCGGCGTCCAGCGGCGAAACGGGCTCCGGCGGCGCGGGATCCGAGGGCGGCTCGGGATCCGGCTCGGGCTCGGGGGAAAGGTCGATATTCTCGAATAGATCGCCACCGGCCGCGTCGGGGCCCACAAGGGTGTGGACAAGCCCGAACTTGCGGCAGTCATGCCAGGTGCCGTCCTGCCTCACAGAGAAATACTCGGTCTGCGAACGATGGCAGGCGAAGCCCTCCACCGCCATCTCGTATGCTGTCCTGCCGCCAAAGCGTTCAAGCGGCAGATTCCAGTCCATGACGATCCCGTTTTCGGCATAAAGGTGGAGGTATGCCTTGGGCGTCTCCCAGAGGCCCCATCGCCCTGCCGAATCGGGGTAGGCGGCCTCGTCGCCGCAGAGCGCCAGGGCATCCACCAGCGTGGCCGCGTTCAGCCTATGGGCGCCGTGGCCGTATTCGCCGGCCAGATCGTGGCCCACGACGACCTTGGGCTTGAAGCGCCGCAGCAGCTCCACCTGAAATTCCAGCACGCTTTCGCGGCCATACGTCCGCTCGGCCGCCGAAAGGCTCTCCTTGGAGACGTAGAGATCGGCAAAAGGGCCGATGAGCGGATAGGCCGTGACCCCGACCGTCCAAAGGCCGTTCAGCAGCTCGTGCGGGCGGTAGCGCTCGCCCCAATGATTCGTCATGTAGGCCACCTGCACCGCCAGCTGGCGCTCGCCGGCATAGGTGGGCAGGATGCCGCCGAAAAACAGATGCTCGTCGTCGGCGTGGGTGGGCAGGGCCAGCAGATCGGCCCGCTCCAGGATGGGCTGCCATTGCTGCACCCAGGCGGGAAGCTCGCCTGATCGGAACAGATAGACATCGCACAGGCGGCCCGCCTGCGCCGGCAGCAGCATGGCGGCTTGCCGCGCGGGGGCGTCAAGGCGCACAAGCTCGTGCAGATAGGCGTTCTGCCCCATCTCCAGCGTCGCGCCCCCAGCCAAAAACCGCCACGCGCCGGGGGGCGTGTCCCATATCAGGTAGACAAACGCGAAGGCCTCGTCGCTCGCTATCCCTATCGCGTCGCCGCCCGGCAGATCCGCCCAAGTGCCATAGCTGCCGTCCAGCAGGCTTTGGGGCTGGAGGCCGCCCGGCAGGGCGAGCGTGACGCCGTCCACGATGCGGGTGTCCGCCGGCACAGCGTCCTGCGCCCGCGCGCCCGGCAGGGCGGCGAAGAGGCATATCGCCGACAGCAGCGCGAAAGCGGCGGCAAAACGGACGGCACTGCGGCCGTTTCCGGGCCGCGCCTTCCCGAAATGCATCGGATCCTGCCTGTTTTCCTGCCCCATCGCTTTTTCCTGCCCATCATTGCGGCGCCGCTTTGGCACATCCCTCCGTTGCCGCCCCCGCAAGATGTCCCGGCGAATTTCACACTGCTATTATATTAGCCTGGACAGTATGCGTCAAGCTGTTTTCGCACAAACAAACACATTTTGAATATGTCGGCGGCGTTGGACACCATGAGCCGCACGCGTTGGACACTTGAATCGCAGATATTGGACATTTGCGTCGCCGGAAGTGGACATTGACGTACAACCCGACCTATGATACGC
>JAISXZ010000053.1 GCA_031270275.1 Eubacteriales Family XIII. Incertae Sedis bacterium
CAGATCGGGTTCTGGGGGCGATTTTGGCTCCCGGAGCGTACTAGAAGCTACGTGAGGAAGCCAATAATCGCAGCCAGGTTCCGAGATGGGCAAAAATGGCGTGGCGGGTGAGTAGTAACTCTAGGGCCGCCAGGAGACGGCATGCTCTGGCTGTATAGCCAGCAAAAAATGTAGGAGCGCGCGCCCCTGCGCGGCGGACGCCGCAGGCGCCACGGGCCGGGGCAGGCGCGCGAAGTAGCTTTGTAGGAAAGAGGCGAACAAAATGACACAGATCATCGCGGTTATCGTGCTGCTATGCTTCGTTTGCGTCACATTGGCCGTCGGTATCGCCAGCACGCGCCGCGCGCTGACAATCGACGGCTTTTTGCTGGGCGGGAGGAACATCGGGCCGTGGCTTTCGGCCTTCGCCTACGGCACCACCTATTTTTCCGCCGTCATATTCGTGGGCTATTCCGGCATGTTCGGCTGGACGACAGGGCTTGGCGGCATCTGGATAGGCGTGGCGAATGCCCTGCTCGGCTGCCTGCTGGCCTGGCTGGTGCTCGCGAAGCCGACGCGCCGCATGACGCACGCCCTGAACGCGCGCACCATACCGGAGCTCTTTGCGGCCCGCTACCTGAGCGGCGGCATGAAGCGCTACGCGGCCGTCGTCATATTCATCTTCCTCGTGCCATACGCCGCCGGCGTGTACAAGGGGCTGGGCTCGCTGTTCGGCTCGATATTCGCGGGCGCCCCCCCTAACCTCTGCATCGCCATAGTGGCCATACTGACCGCGGCGTACCTCGTGCTCGGCGGCTATGTCGCCACCTCGATGAACGACTTCATACAGGGCGTCATCATGCTGGCCGGCCTGGCGGCGATGGTCGCGATATTCCTGGCAAGGCCGGAGGTGGGCGGCATCGCGGGGCTCGTCTCGGGCCTCTCGGCCATAGACCCCGATCTTACGGACATGTTCGGCGGCTCGAAATTCAGGCTGCTGCTCCCGAACATACTGCTGACCAGCTTCGGCGTATGGGGGATGCCGCAGATGGTGCACAAGTACTACGCCATAAAGGACGGCGCGAGCATAAGGATCGCGACCATAGTGTCCACGCTGCTGGCCGTCATAATAGGCGGAGGCGCCTATTTCATCGGCTCCATGTCGAGGCTTTTCCTGGCCGCCGGGGAGGATGGCATGCCCGCTGTGGCCGGCGGCTACGACGGCGTGATCCCGGCCATGCTGATGAAGGCCCTTTCGGAGGGGGTTTTCCAGAACGTCGTTCTCGGCGTGATACTGCTGCTACTGCTCTCGGCCTCCATGTCAACCCTGTCGTCCGTGGTCCTCTCGTCCAGCTCCGCGATATCCATAGACCTGATACAGGAGATCAGGCCGAACATAAGGCCCGGCCGGCAGCTCCTGCTCACGCGCATCCTCTGCATGCTGTTCATCGCGCTGTCCTTCGTGTTCGCGACCATGAACATATCGTTCATAGTGAACCTCATGTCCTTTTCGTGGGGGGTGGTGGCCGGCTCCTTCATAGGGCCCTTCCTGTGGGGGCTGTACGGCAGATGGGTAAGCAGGGCGGGCGCGTGGGCCGGCCTGCTTTCAGGCGTGGCTGTGGTCGGGGGGGCCCTCGTCTGCCTGAGCCTCAGCGTAGGCTTCGAGGCCGCGAAGGCCTTCGCCCCGCAGATGGGCATCTCCGCGATGGCGGTCTCGTTCGTGGCTGTGCCAGCGGTGAGCGCCTTCACAAAAAAATACGACAGATCGCATACGGACAGGCTGTTCGGGGCAAGGCCCGCCGGGCGCTAGCGCCCGCCACGCCATTTTTGCCCGGCTCGGTCTAAGAACCCTCCGCCTGCACGGGCGGGGCGGGTGGAAGCAGGAGCTCCACGGCCTTGGCGAGCTGGGGATCGGCCTCGTCGCCGTCGGCCCTTTCCACCGTGTAGTCGGGCGTTATCCCGACCTCATGCACAGGGTCCCCGTTCGGCCTGAAGTACTGGGCGACGGTTATCCGCGCCCCGTCGCCCCCCGAAAACCGCTCCAGCCTCTGTATTATCCCCTTGCCCGTGGTCCTCGCCCCCACCAGGGCGCCGCCGCGGTTGTCCTGGACGGCCCCCGCAAGTATCTCGGAGGTGCTTGCCGAACCGCCGTTCACGAGCAGGACATAGGGAAGGCCCGTGGCGCCGGGGCTCGTGACATAGGCTTCCTCGCTGCCGTCGCCGGCCTTGGCCACCGCCACGGTCCCGCCGTCAAGCAGCATGTCGGCTATCTCCACGCCGCTGTCCACCAGGCCGCCCGAGTTGTCCCGCAGGTCTATCACAAGCCCGGCGGCCCCCCCGCTCTCCATGCCGTCCAGCGCCGTCCGGAAATCCTCCGCCGTATGGCTCGCGAAGGACGCTATCCGTATGTAGCCCAGCCTGCCATCCTCTATCATCTCCCCCGCCACCGAGGGGCTTACGACCTTCGCGCGCGTCAGCGTCTTTTCAAACTCGGCGCCCTCCCTGCGTATCATCAGCGCGACCGTCGTGCCCTCCTCGCCCCGGAGCCTTTCGACGGCCTCGGCCAGGCTCGCGTCCGCGCAGGGGGCGCCGTCGATCAGCGTTATGGCGTCCCCGGCCAGCAGGCCCTCCTTCTCGGCAGGCCCCCCCGGCAGCACGCTGTCTATGAGGGGGTTTTCGCCGTCGTTCTTTCGCAGCGCCGCGCCTATGCCCGAGAACTCGCCCTGCGCGTTCTCGCTCTGCAGCCTGTACTCATCGGCGGTGTAGTAGGCGGTGTATATGTCCCCGAGGCCCGCAAACTGCCCCTTGTACGCCCCTGTCTCCAGCATGCCCTGATCCACGGGCAGATAGTAGTTGTCCCTTATATAGGCGTCGAAGGCGAGCAGCTTGCCGTATTTGCTCTTGAAGGCGCGGTATTCGGCGTAGTCGCTCTGGGATATGGGCGTCTCCCCCCTTATGGCCCTGACGGCCGATATGGCCGCGACCGGGACGGCCGCCCCGACGATGAACACCATGATCGAAAAGCATATGAAGTTGCGTTTTTTGATCATGAACATCCCGCGGCCCCCCTATATGGCCTTGACGGCCTCGGCGATGAACTGCACGCGCTCCCTGCCCTTCCACACGGCCACGGACGGATATCCCAGGGCGGACACCTCGACCCCTTTCCTGAGCCCAGGGGAATACGCGGCGGCGTTCCCGAAAACGACGATATCCAGATTTTCCGAGACGATCTTCAGATGCTGCTGTTTTTCCCCCATGAAGAAAAGCTTTGCCACCTTCATTCTGGAGAGCTCTATCAGCGGCTGGGGGTTGCCTCTGCCGAAGGGGGCCATCCTGTCCAGCTCGCTTACAAGCCCAGGGGTTATGTCGGAGAGGTCGAGCGCTATGTCCGGCGCCCTCGTCTGATCCATCGCGCCGGGGTTCGACGCCATGATCGCCTCCATTTCGGCTATGAGCCCCGCCCTGAGCTCGTCCTCGTACTCGGCGTGCATCAGGAAGCCGCAGGCCATGGAATGGCCGCCGAACTTCTCGAAGGCGGCCACGTGCCTCTCCAGCATGGCGTAGATATCGACGCCAGGTATGCTCCTGCCCGTGCCTTTGAGGCAGGGCCTGCCGTCCCGCCCCTGGCTTTTCGTGAGTATTATCACGGGCCGGCCGTATACCTCCCGCAGCTTTCCCGCGACTATGCCCGTTATGCCCTCATGGGCGTCGCCCGCGTCTATGACATAGAAGGGCGCGTCACCAAGCCCGCTGCGGCGGCCCTTGCCCTCGACGATGCCGACGCAGAAATCGAGCGCCTCGGCCTGGATCGTCCTGCGCCTGGCGTTCTGGGCGACGAGGGTCTCCGTTATGCTCTCGATCCGCCCCGTGTCATGCGTGAGCAGCAGCTCGACCACTTCATGCGCCTCGCCCATCCTGCCGGCCGCGTTGATGTGCGGCGCTATGGAATACGCGACGGCCCTCGTGCCTATCTCCTTGTCGGCCAGGCCCGTCCTTTCCAGCAGGCGCCTCAGCCCCGGCCGCCGGGTCGAGCCTACGGCCCTGAGTCCGTACTTCGTTATGGTCCGGTTCTCGTCCACCAGCGGCACGATGTCGGCGATGGTGGCGATGCCGACCAGGTCCAGCACGTCGCTCAGCAGGCTTTTCGGCAGGAGGCCCTTGCGCTGCATGGCCTGCAGCAGCTTGAACACCACGCCGCAGCCCGAAAGCTCGTCGAAGGGGTAGCTGTCCCCCTCCTGCTTTGGGTTGATGATGATGCAGTCGGCCTCCCTGCCCTTAGCGTTGTGGTGATCCGTCACCATTATGTCGAGCCCGATGCTGCGCCCGTAGGCGACCTCGTCCGGGGACACGCTGCCGCAATCGACGGTGACTACGGTCTGCCACCCCGCATCCGCTATGCTTTTCAGGGCCTCCCTGTTCAGGCCGTAGCCCTCGTCAAAGCGCGATGGTATGTACCAGCCCACATCGGCCGCGATCAGGCTGAGCGCCTGCACCAGCGCCGCGGCGGCCGTTATGCCGTCCACGTCGTAGTCGCCGTAGACGCAGATGCGCCTGCCCCTCCTCGCCGCCGACAGTATGAACTCCACCCCTTCCTCCATGTTGCGAAGGAGGAAGGGGTCATGGGTCCTTTTGGGCCTGTCGGACAGAAACTCCTCTATGTCGCCGCTGGCCGTCATGCCCCTGCGTTCCAGTATCCTGAGCACTGCCGAATCCGCGCTCGTCATGGGCTCACCCAGTTCCTCGGGTTCTGGTAGTCCCCGTTCACGCGCACCTCGAAATGGCAGTGCGGCCCCGTCGAGTTGCCCGTGCTGCCCACATAGGCTATGGTCTGGCCCGCCGCCACGATATCGCCCTCGGAGACCGCGAGGCTGCTGCAATGCGCGTACAGCGTGACTATCTTGCCGCCGTGGTCAACCATAACCATGTTCCCGTAGCCGCCGCTGTTCCAGCCGGCCACTATCACCGTGCCTCCGTTCGCCGCCCGTATGGGGGTGCCGGAGGGCGCGGCTATGTCCAGGCCCGTGTGCATCTTCTTGACCTTCAGTATGGGATGCATCCTGTTGCCGAACTCGGACGATATCCTTGAATATTCCGGCACCGGCCAGAGCATATCCCCTTCTATGTACGCCTGGCTGCCCTGTTTCCTCAGTATCTCGGCGGTTATCCGGTTAGCCTCCTCGTTCAGCTCGTCGAGCATCTTCGAGAGCTTCTTGTTCTCCTCGGAGACCTCCACCTTGGCCAGCGCCACCGCGTTCCTGTCGGCCTCTATCCCGCTCTGCACGTTTTTCTGCGCCGTCTGCTGCTCCACGAGCCGGCGGCGCATGGATTCCAGCTCCTTTTTCTGGGCGTCTATGGACGCGTACTGGCTTTCCATGTCCTCCAGAAGCCTGAGATCGCTCTCGTATATCCTTTTCACCATCTCGAAGGACGACATGAACTCCGAGATGTCGGACGAGCCCAGGATGATGTCGATGAGGCCCATCTCCCCGTTCATGTACATGGCCCGCAGCCGCGCGTTCAGCGCGTCGCCCTGCTCGCTGACGCGCTCCTCCGCCGCCGCGAGATCCAGCTCCACAGAGGCTATGGCGGCCTGCGTCTCGTTTATGTCGCCCTGTATCCCGGCGATCTCGGCCTCGCTGGCCTGTATCCGCGCCTCGAGATCCTTTATCTGCTGGCTAAGGGCGCTTTCCTTCTTCTTGCCCTCGTCGTATTTGGCCTGTGTCCTGCTTATCTCCTCGCGGACTGCATCGAGGTCCTCCCTGTCGGTCGCCAGGGCCAGGCTGAGGGACGAAAGCGAGAAAAGCAGCACGACCGTCGCGGCGATCGCCGTGGTTCTCCGTGTCATGTGTCCAAAAACCTCCTCATGGAAATGATGCTGCCGCAGGCGCCTATGCTGATGCCCAGGGCGGCGAATATCACGGACAGATTGCTTATCATGAAGCCCTGCGAGACCAGGCCCGTAGACAGCATGACCAGCAGATCCATGCCGAAAAGCTCCGTCACCTTGCTGTATATAAAGGCCACGACGCAGGCCGAGACCAGCGCCGAGACCAGGCCTATGAGCATGCCCTCGACCAGGAAGGGCCCCCTGATGAACCAGTTCGTGGCGCCGACGTACTTCATTATGCTTATCTCGCCCTCGCGGGCAAGCACCGTCAGCCTTATCGTGTTGGACACGACGACGATGGAGACGACCACCAAAAAGCCGATGACCGCGAGCGCCCCTATCTGCACGAAGTCCGTCAGCCTTATGAGCCTGTCCACCGTCTCCTTGTAGTAGTCTATCCCGTCGACGCCCTGGAGGGACCTCGCGCGCGCCGCGACCATGTCGGCGTCCTCGATCTTGCCCACCTTTACGATTATGGAATTCGGCAGGGGGTTTTCCTGGTGCAGGTCCAGCAGATACGCCTTGTCGCCGAACCTGGCCTTGAAATCCTCCATGGCCTCCTCCCTCGACAGGAAGCGCGCGCTTTTTACCTCCGGCATCCCCTCGAGCCCGCGCATCATGCCCTGCGCCGCGTCCGGGGCGACGCTGTCGAGCAGGTATATCTGTATCGTGTCGAAGTCCTGCTTCACGCCTTCGGCTATATTGCTCACGTTGACGACCAGCAGGAAGAAAAGGCCGAGTATGAGCATCATGGCCGTTATGGAAAAGACCGACGCCGCGGACATGGCGCCGTTCCTGAAAAACTGCTTGAACGCCTGCTTAATGGAATACGTCATTCATCTTCCGCCCCGTAAACGCCGTTCCGCACGTCGCGAGTGACGCGGCCGTCCTTGATGGCTATGACGCGCCGGCCCATCCTGTCCACGATGTCCTTCGCGTGCGTGACCATCACCACGGTTGTGCCGCGCGCGTTTATCTGCTCCAAAAGCCGCATGATCTCCCAGGCCGTGTCGGGGTCAAGGTTGCCCGTGGGCTCGTCGGCTATGAGCAGGGAGGGGCTGTTGACTATGGCCCTCGCTATCGCCACGCGCTGCTGCTCGCCCGCCGAAAGCTCCTCCGGGTACATTTTCGCCTTGGAACTTATGCCCACAAGGCTGAGAGCCTGCGGCACTTGGCGCCTGATATAGCGGCTTCGCATATGTATCATCTCCATGGCGAAGGCCACGTTTTCGTATACGGTCTTCCTCGGCAGCAGGCGAAAATCCTGGAACACTATCCCTATGCCCCTGCGAAGGCTGGGAATCTCGCGGTTCGACAGCCTCGTGACATCCATGCCGCCTAGGAGTATGGTGCCGGAATCGGGCCGCACCTCCCTCAGAAGGAGCTTTATGAAGGTGGACTTGCCCGCCCCGCTCGGCCCCACGAGAAACGCGAAGCCGCCCTTGTCGATGCTTACGCTCACATCCGCCAGCCCGACGTTGGAGCCGTATGTCTTTGTCACGTTCCTGTATTCAATCATGGGGCCCCCTGCGACGCCGACGTAGTAGACTCTGCTAATAATTATATATTACAATCGATTTTATGTGAACCTTTTGCCGTATTACATGTTGGTTACAGTTTCCCCGGCCCCCCTCCCCGCCACGCCTTGTCAGTCGAGGGCCAGCGCGAGCGCGGCCTCTATCGCGCCCGTCATAGCCCGCTTGGCGCCCGGCGCCTGAAAGGGGTTGCGGCAGCCGTATTCGGCTTCCTGCAGCTCCTCTGCGGGTATGCGCTCGATGATGGCCTTCCTGCTGGGGCGCAGATATGAGAAAAGCTCCCTTCGGTTCACCCCCGCCCCGAACATGTTCACCGCATAGAGCACCTTCACGCCGCCCGATTCCAGCTCCTTTGCCATAACCAG
>JAISXZ010000202.1 GCA_031270275.1 Eubacteriales Family XIII. Incertae Sedis bacterium
ATTCCCGGTCGCCCACAAGGTCCCACGGGCCCGCCAGCACGTAGTCGCCCTCGCCGCTCGGGTCTTGGCTCTCGCCGAGATAGGCATCGATGGGATAGAAGTTGTTTTCCTCCAGCTTATCGTCGTCGGGCTCCTCCACGCGCAGACTGATCTCCTGATAGTCCATCAGGTAGTCTTCGCTCTCGCCGAAGAGCGTGAAATAGACCTTGACGCGGAAGGTGAATTCGCCCGTTTCGAGCGGCGCGCCGTGGAACTGCCCGGTCTGGAGCAGCTCCAGGCCGTCGGGCAGACCGCCGCCCACGACCTCAAAGGACAGCCCGGCGTTATCGGGCGTGTCCGTTTCGATGATGTACTGGTAGGGCACGAGCCTGTAGGCCTCGTCGTAGTCGGTCTTGGTGATCGCGGCGTCTATGTACTTAAAGCCGACGTTGTTGTCGATCGCCCATTGCTCGATATAGCTGCCCTCCACGCCGCAGACGGTGATGTCCGTCGCGGGCGAACTGAACGCGTCCGGGTCCACCGAGCGGACGCTCAGGGGGACGTATACGTTCACGGGTTTTGAAAAGGTCCCCTTCAGGGCGTCTGCGGGGATGTCCTCCCTGCCGTGGCTGAATATGACCGTGTCCAGTTCCGACATACCGGCAAAGGGGCTCGCGCCGGGGCCGAAACTCGCGACCGATACGGGGACGCTGATTTCCTCGATGCTGCTTCCATAAAACACGGAGCCGCCGATGCTCGTCAGGCCGGCGGGAAGCGCGATGCCCGTCAGCCGGCAGTAGTAAAACGCGTGGTCGCCGATGCTCGTCACGCTGTCGGGGATGGTGACGCTTTCCAGACCCGTGCAGCCGTCAAACGCGCCGTAGCCGATGCTCGTCACGCCGGCCGGAATATTGATCTCCGTCAGGCTCGTGCAGGAGGAAAACGCCTTCTTTCCGATGCTCGTCACGCTGCCGGGGATGGTGACGCTCGTCAGACCTCTGCAGTAGTAAAACGCCTGGTCGCCGATGCTCGTCAGGCCGGCGGGAAGCACGATGCTCGCCAGATTCTCGCACTCGTTGAACATGCCGCCGCCGAGACTCGTCACGCTGTCTGGAATCTCGATGTTCTTCAGGCCGCTGCAAGCCCTAAACGCGGACTCGCCGATGCTCGTCACGCTGGCCGGAATCGTGACGCTCGTCAGGCTATCGGAAGATGAAAACGCGCCGACGCCGATGCCCGTCACGGTGCTTGAAATCGTATAATCACACAACGCGCTCCCCCCGGGATATACAAGAAGCGTGGTTTGCGCTTTGTCGAACAATATGCCGTCGACGCTCATAAAAGAAGGATTTTCCGCAGCGACCGTAATCTCGGTCAAGGCTGAACAATCGTTAAACACGTCGCTGCCGATGCTCTCCACGCTATCGGGAATATGGATGCTCTTCAGACTGCGGCAGTCGGAAAACGCGGAGTCGCCGATGCTCGTCACGGTGCCGGGGATGGTGACGCTCGCAAGGCCGCTGCAGCCGGAAAACGCATTCGCGCCGATGCTCGTCAAGCCTGCCGGAAAAATATCGATCTCCGTCAGGCTCGTGCAGAAGTAAAACGCCTGGTCGCCGATGCTCGTCACGCCGGCCGGAATCTCGATCTCAGTCAGGCTCGTGCAGAAGTAAAACGCTCGGTAGTCGATGCTCGTCACGCCGTCGGGGATGGTGACGCTTGTCAGAGAGGTGCAGTAGTAAAACGTGGAGTCGCCGATGCTCGTCACGCCGGCGGGGATATCGATGCTTGTCAGGCCGGTGCAGTTTTGAAACGCGTAGTTGCCGATGCCCGTCACGCCTTCGGGAATGGTGACGCTCGCAAGGCCGCTGCAGCCGGAAAACGCGCTGCCGCCGATGCTCGTCACGGTGCCGGGTATGGTGATGGTCGTCAGGCCGCTGCAGCCGGAAAACGCGCTGCCGCCGATGCTCGTCACGCCTTCGGGGATGGTGACGCTCGCAAGGCCGTAGCAGTTGGAAAACACATCGTCGCCGATGCTCGTCACGCCGGCCGGAATATCGATCTCCGTCAGGCTCGTGCAGAAGTAAAACGCGTAGTCGCCGATGCTCGTCACGCCTTCGGGGATGGTGACGCTCGTCAGACCTCTGCAGTTGGAAAACGCCCGATCGCCGATGCTCGTCACGCCGGCGGGGATATCGATGCTTGTCAGGCCGGTGCAGTTTTGAAACGCGTAGTTGACGATGCCCGTGATCCCGATGCCCGCTCCGGTGACGATTGCGTCAAACGCCTTCGCCACGTCCGTGTCTGTTGCGTCCGTGAGGCATTTGGTGATCACGGCTGTGCTTGTTTCTGTGTCCAGCCTATAGGTCAGTACGCCCTCCGTCTTCGTCTCCGTGGCCGCGAAGGCCGCTTGCGGCCCGCCGGCCGCGAAGGCCAGGGCGAGCAGCAGGGCTGAGATGCAGAGAACCCGCCGCAATGCGCGTTTGTGCTTTGTGATTTCCATCGTCCTTTTCCTTTCTTTCGGCATTGTGCGTCCCGTTTTTTCGTAACGCGCAGAAGCATTCAATGTAACATACTTCGCAAATTGTTACATGGGCGTTTTGGGGTTGTATTTTCAAGGGTTTTCGGCCCTGCAAATTCCCCGCTTTCGCACCGGACGCCGCGCGGCGTCTTTTTTTTGTTCAAATTCCAAGGGATGAAGGCCATGTAACAATTTGCGAATTCTGTTACACAGGCAAAACGCGGCAATAAATGCCTGTCTTTCGTCTGTTTTATTATATTATGGAAAAGGGTTTTCGTAAAGAGGATTTGTCAAAAAGGGCGAAAAAGGGCGGAAGGGCGGAAATTCCCCCCGGGAAAGCAGGAAGCCGCAAGTCCTGTCTCCCTGGCCATGCCCATGGCAGCCACGACCACGGCGAAAAGCCACGGCGAAAAGCCACGGCGAAAAGTCCGGTTGAATATCCCGCCGCGCTGGTGTATAATCATTGGTATAGGGACGCCGTCAACTTAGTAAAGGAGGCGATTCAAATGGTTAAGCTGATTGTCGGACAAAAAGGCACTGGCAAGACGAAGAAGATGATTGCCCTTGCGAACGAGCGCATTGAAAAAAGCGACGGCAGCGTCGTATTCATCAATAAAAACCATAGGCTGATGTACGATTTGAAGTATATGATCCGCGTCGTGTGCATGGAAGACTACGAGGAGATCACAAACAGCGATGAGTACATCGGTTTTATTTTTGGCATAATAAGCTCGGATCATGACATCGAGGCCATATTCATAGACAGCATACTGAAACACGCCGACGTCAGCATGGAGGACATACCCGAGTTCCTGGAAAGGCTGAGCAACATCGGCGACAAGTACGACATAGAGTTCATCGTGAGCCTCAGCGCGAGTCCCGACGACATGGGCGCGGACATCAGCGGCTTTGAGGTGCTGAACGAGGTGGATCTGGAGGCCAGCTGACGAGCCTTCGGCCGACACATGCTGATTTTTTGGGACATCGACGGGACGCTGATGACCTGCGGCGCGGACGGGACCCGCGCGCTGGACAAGACCTTCCTCGAGCTCTATGGCGTCCCCGGCGCGTTCGTGCGGGCGGGGATCGGCGGCGCCATGGATTCGGCCATAGTGGGCCGCGCGATGGATGGCGCCGGGCTCGGGGGCGCGGACATGGACGCGTTCAAGGCCGCCTACGCGGAAAACCTGGAGGCGATACTCAGGGCCGACACGGCAAAGAGGGTCCTTCCCGGCGTCGTGGCCCTGCTCAAGCGCGCGAGGGAGCGCGAGGACGGCGCCGGGCTGCTTCTTACCAGCAATTTCAGGGTGGGCGCGGAGGCGAAGCTGCGCTCGGTGGGCCTCTGGGAATATTTTTCGGACGCGGGCGCCCTTGGCGGCTTCGGCGATTTCCAGGGCGAGAAGTGGGATGCCGCCAGGGCGGCGCTGCGCGAGGCCGAGAGGCTCGCCGGCAGGGGCTTTCGGCCCGACGAGACGGTCATTGTGGGCGACAGCGCGTATGACGCGCGCTGCGCCAGGCTGCTTGGCTGGAGGAACGTCGCGGTCGCCACGGGCTGGACGTCCAAGGCCGCGCTGGCGGCCGAGCGCCCGGACTTCCTTTTCGACGATCTTTCAGACACGCGGCGGGCTGCCGCGGCTTTGGGCCTGCCGGACGGGCCGCTTTAGATCGGGCATCCGCAGGGGGGTGTATGGAGCCGTGCGCCGCATAAGCCTTGACGATTTCAGAAGCGCGCTTGCCGGGCGGCAGGCGGGGCCACTCGGCCGGTATCGGTATTTTTCCGTGCTGGTCCCCTTGGTCGAGCGCGGCGGCGAGCTTTGCGTGCTGTTCGAGGCGCGCTCCGACAGCCTGCGCAGGCAGCCCGGCGAGACCGGTTTTCCGGGCGGAAGCGTGGAAGCCGGCGAGACCCCGCTTGAATGCGCCGTCCGCGAAACGGGAGAGGAGCTGGGCATCCCCCGCGAAGACATAGAGATAATAGGTGAGCTTGACTACATACGCACATACAGCGACTTCACGCTGTACAGCTTCCTCGGGGCGGTTTCGGAGGATGCCTGCGGTGCGCTGCGCCTGAACCCCGCAGAGGTAAAGGATGTCTTTCTGGTCCCCGTGTCGTTTTTCATGGAGAGCGAGCCGCTGGTCTATAGGTGCGACGTCGTGCCTGCGGTGGGCGACGACTTCCCCTACGGCAGGATACAGCAGGACGGGGCCTATCGCTGGCGCAGCGGCAGCGCCGTCGTGCCGATATACACGTTTGAGGGGAGGGCCATATGGGGGCTCACGGCGCGGATCGTCATGAATCTTGCGGAGATGCTCAGACAGCCGGCGCCCCGTGCCGGCGGCGACAATGCCGGAGCCGACGGATATTTCAGCCAGGGCTGAGGGCCTGCCGGCGCCGGACAGCGGCATGCCGGGATTCCGCCCGCCGGCGCCGGACAGCGGCATGCTAGGATTCCGCCCGCCGGCGCCGGACGGCGGCATGCTGGGATTTCGCCCTCCGCCGCCGGACAGGGCCGATTTCCTGCCTGTGAGCGCGGAGGATATCGCGCGGCGCGGCTGGGACCGCGCCGACTTCGTGCTGGTCACGGGCGACGCCTACGTGGATCATCCCTCGTTTGGGGCGGCCATAATAGCGCGCGTGCTGGAGGCCGCGGGCTACAGGGTCGCCGTGCTTGCGCAGCCCGGCTGGAAGGGGCCCGACGACTTTCGGCGCCTGGGCAGGCCGCGCCTTGGGTTCCTGATAACGGGCGGCTGCGTGGATTCCATGGTCAATGGCTATTCCGTCATGAAGCGCAGGAGGGGGCGGGACGCGTACAGCCCCGGCGGGCGGGCCGGCTGCCGGCCGGACAGGGCCGTCATCACGTACTCGGGCCGCGCAAGGCAGGCGTATGCGGACGTCCCCGTGATAATAGGCGGGCTGGAGGCCAGCCTGCGCCGGCTCGGGCACTACGATTACTGGGACGACGGGCTGCGGCGCTCGATACTTCTCGACTCCAAGGCCGATCTGCTGGTCTACGGCATGGGCGAAAGGGCCATGCTCGAGATCGCCGCCGCGCTGGACGACGGCTTCGGCGCGAGGGACATATCGTGGGTGGACGGGACGGTCTTCCGCGCGCCCGGCCCCGACAGCCTGCCCGAAGGGACGCTGCATCTGCCCGACTTCGCCTCTCTGTCCGACAGGCGCGCCTACGCCAGGAGCTTCGCCCTGCAGCACGGCGCCACAGAGCCGGGCGCCGCCGCGCTCGCGGAACGCTACGCGGGGGGCCTTTACATAGTGCAGAACCCGCCCCAGCCCCCGCTTTCGCGGGATGAGATGGACAGCGTCTACGGGCTGCCCTACGTGGGCCGCGGCCATGGCGCCTATGACGGCTGCGGCGGGGTGCCGGCCGCAGAGGAGGTCCGGTTCAGCCTGACGTCCTGCCGGGGCTGCTTCGGCGGCTGCGCGTTCTGCTCCATCGTGTCGCATCAGGGGAGGCTCGTCTCCGCGCGCAGCAAGGAATCGCTGGTGCGCGAGGCCGAAAAGCTTTCCAGGGCGCCGGATTTCAAGGGATACATACATGACGTCGGCGGCCCCACCGCGAATTTCAGGGGCAGGGCCTGCGAGCTGCAGGACAGGGGGCGAAGCTGCGGGCTCAGGGACTGCCTTTTCCCCGGCCCATGCCCGAGGCTGAGGGCGGATCACAGCGAATACATGGGCATACTCAGGGCGCTGAGGGCTCTGCCCGGCGTGAAGAAGGTGTTCATACGCTCGGGGCTGCGCTACGACTATCTCATGGCCGACCCGCAGGGCCTGTCCGCGCTCGACGAGATATGCCGCCATCACGTAAGCGGCATGCTGAAGGTGGCGCCGGAGCACATATCCCCCGAGGCCCTGACGCGCATGAGGAAGCCCGGCGCGGAGGTCTACGGCAGATTCGCGGAGGCGTACAGGGCGGCGAACCGCAGGCTGAAAAAGGAGCAGTACCTGCTGCCCTACTTCATGTCCTCGCATCCGGGGAGCACGCTGGGCGACGCTGTCGACCTTGCCGTCTACCTGAAGGCCTCGGGCTTCGCGCCCGAGCAGGTCCAGGACTTCTACCCGACGCCCGGCACCGTTTCGACCTGCATGTACTTCACGGGCCTCGACCCGCTGACCGGCGAGGATATCCATGTCGCGACGGGCGAGGAAAAGGCGATGCAGAGGGCGCTGCTGCATTCATCCAGGCCCGAAAACAGGGATCTCGTGACGAAGGCCCTGGAAACGGCGGGCAGGGAGGACGCCGCGGCGCTGCTGCTCGGCTCGGGGGCGGCGTCGCGCCGGCGGCAGAAAAGCCGTCGCCGCCCGCCAACTTGAAACAGTCGCCGCCCGCCAACTTGAAACAGTCGCCGCCCGCCAACTTGAAACAGGCGCCGCCCGCCC
>JAISXZ010000172.1 GCA_031270275.1 Eubacteriales Family XIII. Incertae Sedis bacterium
GCTTTGCTTCGCGCCGCGTTCATGGTACAATAGCCGCACAGGGCGGCGGACGGGGCGCCGCGCGGGACGTTTTGCGGAGGCATGAATTGCGATATGGTCAGGTATGACAGGATAACGCCGGAGGGCACGCGCGATCTGCTCTTTGAGGAATGCGAGGCGATAAACGCCGTCAAGCGCAGCCTGCGCGGCATATTCGAGGGCAGGGGCTACAGGGAGGTCATGACCCCCGGCTTTGAGTTCTACGACGTCTTTTCGAGCAACGCCGCACATTACCCGCAGGAGAGCATGTACAGCCTAGTCGATGGCCGGGGCAGGCTCATGGCCGCAAGGCCCGACTCGACCATACCCATAGCTAGGATGACCGCAGCCAGGCTGCGCGGGCATGAGCTGCCGATACGCCTCTATTACGCGCAGCACGTCTTCCGCCGCCAGCCGGAGCTCAAGGGCAGACGCAGCGAGATCATGCAGATGGGCATAGAGCTGATCGGCTCGCCGGGCTTCGACGCCGACGTCGAGATACTGGCTGCGGCGGCGGAGGCGCTGGACGCCTGCGCGTCGCCCCCCTTCCGCATCGAGATAGGGCATGTCGGCATCTTCAGCAGGCTCATGGCCGGCCTCGACGCCGGGGCGGCCGAGAAGGAGCGCGTGCACAGGCATATAGCCTCCAAGAACTACTCGGCCCTGAACGACGCGCTGGACGGGCTGAAGCCGGACGGCGCCATAGGCATACTGAGGGAGCTGCCGAGGCTTTTCGGCGGGCCCGAGGCCCTGGAGCAGGCGGCGGCCCTGTTCCGCGGCCACGACGAGGCCCTGTCGGAGATGCTCGAATACCTGAAGCGCGTGTACGGCGCCCTGGAGGGCCTGGGCCTGGGGGGCCGGATCATGATAGACCTCGGCCTGGTCAACCAGGCGGAATACTACAGCTCCCTGGTGTTCAAGGCCTACACGGCCGGCTCCGGCGACGCCGTGCTTTCCGGCGGCCGCTACGACGGGCTGTTCAGGGACTTCGGCGACGATCTGCCCGCCACGGGCTTCGCCTTCAACGTGGACGCCCTCGCGGACGGGATGCTGAAAGCCAGGGCCGGAGGCCCCGCGCCCGCGCGCCCGCGGGGCGACGGCATAAGGGTGGCCCTGACGAAGGGACGGCTGGAGCGCGACGTGATCGCCCTGCTCGACGCGGCGGGCTACGACGTGTCCCCGCTGAGGGACAGGGGGCGCAGGCTGCTGGCAGCCATCCCCGGCACGGGCATAGAGGCGGTGCTGGCCAAGGCGGCCGACGTGATAACATACGTGGAGCACGGCGTCTGCGACGTCGGCATAGTGGGCAAGGACACGATAGCCGAGCACGGCGGGGTGTTCTACGAGATAATGGATCTGGGCTTGGGCAGATGCCGCT
Organism: Eubacteriales Family XIII. Incertae Sedis bacterium; assembly: GCA_031270275.1. Classification (GTDB taxonomy): domain Bacteria; phylum Bacillota; class Clostridia; order Peptostreptococcales; family Anaerovoracaceae; genus JAISXZ01. The sequence goes on from JAISXZ010000172.1 coordinate 1,397, forward strand.
TCGCCCTCGCCGCCCCCAAGGGCACAGACTTCTACGGCGGCTTCGGCACGCGCCGCATAGCCACGAAATACCCCGGCGTCGCCGGCTCGTGGTTCGAGAGCAAGGGCATGGACGTCAGGATAATAAAGATAGAGGGCTCCGTCGAGCTGGCGCCCCTGCTGTCGCTGGCCGACGGCATAGTGGACATAGTGGAGACGGGCGCGACGCTGCGCGAGAACGGGCTTGAGGTGATCGAGGAGATACGCCCCGTGTCCGCGCGCATGATAGTCAATGTCGCCTGCATGAAGATGAAGAAAAAGGCCATAGACGCCTTCGCCGCCTCGCTTGGCAGGGTGATAGGGGGCGGGACATGATCATAAGGACCATAAAGGCCGACGGGACGAGCGAGTTCCTCGCGCTGGAGAGGATGGAGAAGCGCTCCGGGGAAATAGGCCGTGAAGCCGACGCGGCGGCCCGCGAGATAATCGAGGCGGTCGGCAGGGAGGGCGACGCCGCGCTGGCGAGGTACGGCAAGGCCCTCGACGGCGGGGTCCCGGACAGCCTGGAGGTCGGCAGGGATGAGATCGAAAGGGCCTACGACGGGGCCGACGAGGGCTTCAAGGCAGCCCTGCGCAGGGCCGCCGACAACATATGCGCCTATCACGAAAGGCAGATATCGAGGGGATACAGCATAAAGAGCGACGGCATAATGCTCGGCCAGATCGTGCGTGGCCTTGACAGGGTAGGGCTGTACGTGCCGGGCGGCGGCGCGGCCTATCCGTCCACCGTGCTGATGAACGGCATACCGGCCAGGCTCGCCGGGGTCTCGGAGCTCGTCATGGCTACGCCGCCCATGGCCCTGGGCGGCCCGGACGGTCGCTTCGCCGCAAACCCCGACATACTCGTCGCGGCGCGCACGGCGGGCATAGACCGGGTCTTCCTCGTGGGCGGGGCGCAGGCGATAGCCGCGATGGCGCTCGGCACGGAGACCGTGCCGAGGGTGGACAAGATAACGGGCCCAGGCAACGTCTACGTGGCTGCGGCAAAGAGGCTGCTCTACGGGAAGGTGGACATAGACATGATAGCGGGGCCGAGCGAGATACTGATAATGGCGGACGACAGGGCGAGGCCGGAGTTCGTCGCGGCCGACATGCTCAGCCAGGCGGAGCACGACAGGAACGCCGCCGCGCTGCTGCTTACGCTCGGCGACGGCATGGCGGCGGGGGTGGCGGCGGAGCTGGAGGCGCAGCTCCTGCGGCTCGAGCGCGGCAGCGTGGCCCGCGAGTCGCTGGAGGCCTTCGGGCTCATAATCGTCTGCGGGAGCGTCGGCGAGATGGCGGCCATAGCCAACAGGGTGGCGCCGGAGCACCTCGAGATAATGATGGACAGGCCGATGACCGTGCTCCCCATGATAAGGAACGCCGGCTCCGTGTTCTGCGGCGACTACGCGCCCGAGCCGCTGGGCGACTACTATTCGGGCGCCAACCACGTGCTGCCCACCTCCGGCACGGCGCGCTTCGCCTCGCCGCTGGGCGTCTACGACTTCGTCAAGCGCATGAGCTACACCTGCTACACGGAGGACGCGCTCAGGGCGGCCGCGGACGACATAGTGGAGATCGCGGGGCGCGAGGGCCTGACGGCGCACGCGAACGCGGTAAAGATAAGGTTCAGGGAGTAAGGGGCCGCTGCGAAACAGGCTTGCCAAATGCTGATGCTGTTTCACGACGACTCCCAAGGAGGCGGAGATGAGGGTAGGCGAAATCCTGCGACAGACAAAAGAGACGGACATACGCCTCAGGCTTTCGGCGGACGGGAGCGGGCGCGCCTCCGTCGATACGGGCATAGGCTTCTTCGACCATATGCTCACGGCCTTCGCGGCCCACAGCGGCTTTGACCTCGATCTTTGCTGCAAGGGCGACCTTTCGGTGGACGGGCACCACACCGTCGAGGACGTCGGCATATCGCTGGGCCTGGCCTTCGCGGAGGCCATAGACGGCAAGGAAGGCATAGCGCGGTACGGGAATTTCACCGTGCCCATGGACGAGTCCCTGGCCTCGTGCTCGATAGACATATGCGGCAGGTCCTGCCTCGTCTTCAACGCCGGCTTCGCGCGGGCGCGGCTGGGGCGCATGGACACCCAGACGGTAAAGGAGTTCTTTCTCGCCTTCGCCTCCAACGCCAAGGTGACGCTGCACATAAACGTGCTCTACGGCGAGAACGACCACCACAAATGCGAGGCCGTCTTCAAGGCCTTCGCCCATGCCGTGAAGGAGGCCACGCGGCTGACCGGCGGCGGCCTTCTCTCCACGAAGGGCGTCCTGTGAAGGGCGGGCTTACGGCGATAGTGGACTATGGCGCGGGCAACCTGTTCAGCGTGAAGAACGCGCTGGACTTCCTCGGCGCGGAGAGCTCGATATGCTCGGACAGGGCGGGGATAGCGAAGGCGGACAGGCTTATACTGCCCGGCGTGGGGGCCTTTCCGGACGCCATGGAAAAGCTGGAGCGCACGGGGCTTGCCGACGCCATAGTGGAGGAGGCGGGCAGGAAGCCCCTTCTCGGCATATGCCTGGGCATGCAGCTGCTGTTCGAGACGGGCTTCGAGTTCGGGACGACCCGGGGCCTGGGGCTGATAGGCGGGACGGTCGGGCTGATCGACGCGCCGGGGCTGAAGATACCGCATATGGGCTGGAGCGACGTTAGGCGCGCCGGCGCCTGCCCGCTTTCGGAGGGCGTCCGGGAGGGCGAGAGCTTCTACTTCGTGCATTCCTACAGGGCCGTGACCGACATGGGGAACGTGGCCCTGTACGCGGAGTACGGCGGCGTCGTGCCGGCCCTGGTGTTTCGCGGCGGGGTCTTCGGCTGCCAGTTCCATCCGGAAAAAAGCGGGCGCGCGGGGCTTTCCATCCTAGAGAAATTTGTGTCGCTATGATTGTTTTTCCCGCAATAGACATCAAGGACGGCAGATGCGTAAGGCTGACGTGCGGCGATTTCGCCACCGTCGAGCAGGTGGCTGACGACGCCCTGGAAACGGCCCTCGGCTTCCGCGCCGCCGGCGCGGAGTGGGTGCATATGGTGGATCTCGACGGGGCGCTTCGCGGCGAGCGCGTGAACTCGGGCATATTCGCCGAGGTCGCGGCGAAAAGCGGCCTCAAGGTCGAGCTTGGCGGGGGCATAAGGAGCATGGAGGCCGTCGAGTTCTATCTGGAGGCGGGCGTCAGCAGGGTCATACTCGGCTCCGCCGCGCTGCGCGACCCCGGCTTCGCGCGCCTTGCCATATCCGCGCACGGGCCCAGGATAGCCGTGGGGATAGACGCCGCCGGCGGGCGGGCGCGCGCCTCGGGCTGGACCGAGGACGGCGGCGCGGACTACATCGATCTTGCCCGCCGCATGGAGGGCCTCGGGGCGGAAACCATCATATTCACGGACATATCCAGGGACGGCGCCATGTCGGGGCCGAATTTCGCCCAGCTCGCGGCGCTGCAGCGGGCCGTGTCCTGCGACCTGATCGCCAGCGGCGGCGTAAGCAGCCTGGACGACGTGAGGGGGCTGGCGGCCATGGGCCTGTACGGCGCGATCTGCGGCAGGGCGCTGTACAGGGGCGCCCTGTCCCTGGCCGAGGCCATAGAGCTGTGCGCCGGGATGGGCAGGGATGCCGCGCCCGCCGGGCAGTAAGTCGCTAGAGGTGCAATATGCTGGCAAAGAGAATCGTGCCCTGCCTCGACGTCCGCGACGGGAAGGTAGTGAAGGGCATCAATTTCATCGACATAAAGGAAGTGGGCGATCCCGTGGAATGCGCCATGGAGTACGACAGGCAGGGCGCGGACGAGATCGTGTTTCTTGACATAACGGCCACGCACGAGGGGCGCGGGACCATGGCCGAGGTGGTCAGGCGCACGGCGAGGAACGTCTTCGTCCCGCTGACGGTCGGAGGCGGCATAAGGGGGGTGGACGACTTCCGCGCCCTGCTCAGGGCCGGGGCCGACAAGATATCCGTGAACTCGGCCGCCCTGCGCGAGCCCGGCCTCATATCGGAGGCGGCGGCCGTGTTCGGCAGCCAGTGCGTCGTCGTCGCGATAGACGCGAAGCGCAGGGGCGGCGACGGGGGCGGGCCGCCGCGCTACAGCGCCTTCGTCCGCGGCGGCAGGGAGGACACGGGCGTGGACGCCGTCGAATGGGCGGCGGAGGCTGAGCGGCGCGGCGCCGGGGAGATACTGCTCACGTCCATGGACACGGACGGCACCAAGGAGGGCTTCGACCTCGCCATGCTCGACGCCGTATGCGCGGCCGTGAACATACCCGTTATAGCGTCGGGCGGGGGCGGGAGCCTGCGCAGCTTCTCGGAGCTTTTCCTGAACACCGGCGCCGACGCGGCGCTGGCGGCCTCCATATTCCATTACGGCGAGTTTTCCGTCGGCGACGTGAAACAGGAGCTCATCCGGGCCGGCATCCCCGCCCGCATGTAGGGCTGCCGCCTTGCCCGCGGCGGAGGTTTTTATGGATCTTAAGCGCTGTTTTGAAAAGTCCCCGCTCATACCCGCCGTCGTCCAGGAGGCCGGCACCGGGCTGGTCCTCATGCTGGCGTACATGAGCGAGGAAAGCCTGAAAAAGACCCTGGAGACGGGCTACACGTGGTTCTTCAGCCGATCAAGGCAGTCGCTCTGGAACAAGGGCGAGAGCTCGGGCCATTTCCAGAAGGTGGTGTCGGTCACGCCTGACTGCGACGACGACGCGCTGCTCGTCGTCGTGGAGCAGACGGGGCCAGCCTGCCATACGGGCAACAAGAGCTGCTTTTACAGGAAGGGGGAGCTTTATGGCGACGATGGGTGAGGCGGCCGGGGGCGCGGCGGACGGGAGCGGCCGGCCGGGCGACGTGCTGGCGGAGCTGTACGCGGTCATACTCGACAGGCGCGGGGCCCCGGCGCAGGACTCCTACACCTGCTATCTTTACGATCAGGGCCTCGACAAGATACTGAAAAAATGCTGCGAGGAATGCGGCGAGGCCGTGATCGCGGCGAAGAGCCTG
>JAISXZ010000188.1 GCA_031270275.1 Eubacteriales Family XIII. Incertae Sedis bacterium
AAGCCCACGCCCACGGGCGGCCTGAGAGTGGAGAAATATATCAGCGACGGCGCCATAGACACGCGCTTCGTGTTTACGCTGCAGAAGCAGAACAACAGCGGGACCGGCTGGTACAACTACTCGCTTACGGCGCTGCTCAACGGCGGCAAGGTCGAGTTCGTCCCCGCCTCGGCAGGGAGCGTGCTCTCCGGCTCGCAGTTCAGCCTTTCCAGCGGCGGCGCGGTGAGCATAGACGGGCTGGGCCTGGGGCGCTACCGCGTAGTGGAGCATGACCCGAGCACGACGCAGCTGGGCTATGGGGTCCCCTACAGCGGGGCCACGGGCCCCGGCGTGGCCTTCCCCCCGCCGGACTGGGCGAAAAGCTGGTCGGCGGAGGCCGTGGTGTTCGAGAACTACCCCGTTGACAACGGCGAGCCGCCTGCGGCCCTGGCCTTCGTGAACGTGCCGGGCGCCCCAAAGACGCCGCCGCCGGTCGATCCTGGGGATACCGATCCGCCCGATCCGCCGCCACCGCCGCCCGAGGAAGAAGTCCCGCCGGTTCCGCCCGCGCCGCCAGAGGGAGGCGGGGGGGCGCCGGGGGATCCCGCGGCGCCTACGAGCCCGCCGCCGCCCGTCATACTGGGCGACGACGGCGTCCCGCTGGGCGAGTGGCGCTGGGACCCCGACACGGGGACCTGGGTGTTCGACGAGTTCCCGCCCCTGGCAAACATGGAGCTGCCGCAGACGGGCGAGCGGCTTGGGCCCCTCGCGGGTCCCCTGGGGGAAGTCGGGCTCATGCTGGCAACGCTGATCGCGGCGATAGCGGCCCTCGCGCTGAGGTTCGGGCCTAGGCCCGCAAGGGCGGCGCAGGCGCAGAAATGGAGGCAGAGATGAATACGAAAAAAGGTCTGGAGGCACTGGCGGCGGCGCTGACGGCGGGCTGCCTGATCGTGGCGCTGGCGGCCTGCTCGGGGGCGAGGGCGGCGGACGGCCCCGCGCCCCTCGACACCGAGGCCCCGCTCGCCGCCGCGCCCCTCGGGGATGAGGCGGCGGCCGCCACGGAAGCCGGGCCGGTCGCGGAAGGCGGGGGCGCCCAGGATGGCGCCCCTGCGGCGGGCACGGGGCAGGAGGACGGCCTGGGCGGCGAGGCGGACGGGGCCGGCGGCCCCGAGGGCGCCCCGGAGGGGCCGGGCCTGGAGCCTGTGGATCCGGAGGGATCCGTGGATCCGGGGGAGCTTGAGGCGCCTGAGGGGCCGGACGAGCCCGAGGAACCCGAGGACGCGGAGGAGCTTCCCCCGCCCGAAATCCCGGAGGAACTGACGGGCGGCGGCATCACGCCGGCGCAGGGGCTGGATGTGCTGGAGGGGCTGTTTACGGATCTGCGGTAGACGGCCCGCCGCCCGGCGGACATCCCCCGCCTGCATAGCCGCGGCGGGGCGCCGGAACGAAGCTATAGCTTATAGAAGGGCCGCCAGCTTCACAGGGCGGCCGCCCCTGGGCCAGGACACGCAAACCGCCGTCGGCCCGACGGCGGTTTGCGCTTTTTTTGCCGGGGCGCCAACAATCGGTTGCTTTGGCGGCGAAACGCAAGTATAATGTATGCATATGGATACGCTTCTAAAGATAAGACAGATATTCAGCAGGGGCTACAAGCTCAGGCTGCTGATCCTGCTGGCCGCGATCCTGTTCGGCGCGGCTCTTGAGACGCTCGCGCTGTCCCTGATATCGCCCTTCATCTCCATCCTTCTCGACCATTCGTACATCGGGACAAACTCCGTCGTCAGCTTCGCCTACAGGCTGCTCGGCCTGAAAAGCGCGGCCCAGATGCTGATACTGCTGTCCTTTTCGCTCGCCGCGCTCTATGTGTTCAAGGGCGTGTACACCTACCTCGTCAGCAAGCTGCAGTACCGCATCATAGGCAACGGCTGGGTGGATGTCTCGGAGCGGCTCATCCGCCGCCTCCTTGGGCAGCCCTATCTGTACCACGCGGCCAGCAACCTCGCGCGGATGCAGAAGGCGATGGGCGACGTGGCCGCCTTCTTCGGGCTCATCGCCGCCATGCTCCAGTTCGCGACCGAGATCGCCATGATAGTCTTCATAGTGGTGTTCCTGATGGTGATATCGCTGAAGATGACGCTTCTCGTGATCCTGATGGCGGCGCTGTGCGTGGCCTTCTATTTCAGGGTCTTTCGCGGCAGGATAAGGAAATGGGGCCAGGAGACCTACGAGAAGGCCGTGGCGATGAACAAGGCGGTAAACCAGGCGTTCGGGGGCATAAAGGAGCTGAAGGTCCTGCGCAGGGAGGCGTATTTCATCAACGAATTCGTGGAGAGCAACAGGGGCTATGTGAAGGTCTGGCGGCAGTACAGCGTCAATTCGGGCATGCTGCGGCTCATCATAGAGTCCGTCTGCTTTGGCTGCACCTTCGTGTTCGTGGCGCTGTTCATGCTGTACGGGGCCGATCTCGCGCCCATGGTCCCCAAGCTGAGCATCTTCATCCTGGCGGCCTTCCGGCTGCTCCCCTCCGTCAGCAGGGTGAGCACCTACGTGACCCAGATCATCTACAACAGGGCCGTGGTGGAGGCCCTGCACAGCAATCTGTTCGAGGAGTTCAAGGCCAGCCGCCCGGATTTCGGCGCGAAGGATGACGCGGGCGCGGGCGGGGATGGCGGTGACGGCGCGGGCGGGGATGGCGCGGACGCCGGCGCGAGCGCGGATGGCGCGGACACCGGCGCGGCCTGCGCGGGTCCGGCGGATTTCGGCGCGGACGGGGCGGATCCCGGCAGGGACGCCGAAGGCCGGCCCGGCGCATGGCGCGAGGACGGCGAGGGTCACCCGCTCGACATAAAGGTGAGCGGCATTTCGTTCTCCTATCCGAACGCGGACGCGCCGACGCTGGAAAACCTCACGCTGACGATCCCCCACAACAGGGCCGTGGCCTTCGTAGGCAGCTCGGGCGCGGGCAAGACCACCCTGGCCGACATCATCCTGGGCATACTGCCGCCGCAGCGCGGGCAGGTGTCCTACGACGGCTTTGACGTGCACGAGCGGGCCGACGAATGGGCGAAGCGCATAGGCTACATACCGCAGCAGATATACCTCATCGACGAGACCATAGCCGAGAACGTCGCCTTCGGGCTCCCGCGCGGCGAGATATCCGAGGCGGGCATATGGGAGGCCCTGGAGAAGGCGCAGCTCGCGGATTTCGTGAGGGCGCTCCCCGACGGCCTGGACACCGTGGTGGGCGACAGGGGCGTAAGGCTTTCGGGCGGGCAGAGGCAGCGCATAGGGATAGCCCGCGCGCTGTACAACGAGACGCCGATACTGGTCCTGGACGAGGCCACGTCATCACTGGACAACGAGACGGAGGCGGCGGTCATGGAGGCCATAATGGGGCTTCACGGGAACAAGACCCTGATAATAGTGGCCCATAGGCTCAGCACGATAGAGCATTGCGACATAGTGTACAGGGTGGACGGCGGAACGGTCTCCCGCGTGCGCTGAGCGGGCCCGACCTGGTTTTGAAGGGGATCTGGCATGAAGATAACGGACGGTCTGATAGACTACATAGGCGAGCTTTCGCGGCTGGAGCTTTCGCCAGGCGAGAAGGCGGCGCGCAGGAAGGACCTGAG
>JAISXZ010000032.1 GCA_031270275.1 Eubacteriales Family XIII. Incertae Sedis bacterium
TCGGGTTCTGGGGGCGATTTTGGCTCCCGGAGCGTACTGCCTGGTACGTGAGGAAGCCAATAATCGCAGCCAGGTTCCGAGATGGGCAAAAATGGCGTGGCGGGTGAGTAGTAACCGCCTGCGCAAAAAATACGGCCCGCCGGGCTCAGGGATCCCCATAGGGCCTTGCGTACAGCCGCCTCGCGCCCAGCCCGTTCCTCCGCGCCCGCGCCCGGAACCCCATCTCGCCCATGCGCCTGTACAGGAACCTGGGGATGCCGGGATCCAGGAACACGTCGTCCGACGATCCGCCCTCCAGGATGTTCAGGGCCAGCGCGTCCAAGGCCCCGCCGAGCGCCTTGGCGGGCCCTCGGCCTATGGGCGCCGAACGGAGCATAGGGCCGCCGCCCACGCCCAGGCCCTGCCCCCAGGCGAGACCTGCGGCGGCGCAGAACAGCTTCATCGTCTCAAGGGCGGGCGCGTTCTGCCTGCCCTCGTAAAAGCCGTTGTTGGCGACGGCGTAGACATGCGCGCCGGGCGCGGCGCGCGATATGCCGCCGCTTATGCCCTCCATGAGGCGCAGGAGGCCCGAGGGCACGCCGTCCACGTACAGCGGGAAGGCGAACACGATCGCGGCGCAGCCCTGGGCGGCCTCGAGCATCGCCGCCTCCCCGTCGCCGGCCGCGCCGCGCAGGACGCCCGCGCCCCCGCGCTCCAGCCTGCCGCCCAGGGCGTCCAGGATGGCGGCGCTGGCGCTTCTTTTCTCCCTAGGGCTTCCATTGACGAGCAGCGCCCTCAACCTATCATCCCCTTAATCGTTGCTGTCCATCCAAAGCTCCGAACACAGCGCCTCGATCCCCTGCGGCGAGCTTAGTCGCTGTGCGGAAATAACCTTTACATCTGACTTGTCTTTTTTCCGCCACGCTGCGTTGGCAGAACCCGTTGATACTTCTAGTATCAACGGAACCTACCGCCTTGCGTGACGAAAAAAATCCTGCGTCAGATCTGCAAACTTTATTTCCGCGCAGCTCCTTATGAACGCCACGGGGCGGCACTCGGCGCCGAAGTTGACGGCGTTCGCGGCGGCCAGCCTCCGGGCGCATGCCCTTTCGCGCTCGCCTATGTCCCCGCCGTAAAAGACGTAGCGCATCCACAGCGGGCCCCCGTAGCGCCTGGCGTGGTGCATCTCGCCGCCGACGTACCTAAAGAAGGGCAGCAGATATCCTATGCTGCGATCCATGACCGCCTTGACGTCCGGCGAAAGCCCGCCGAACACGGCGCGGCTTATGACCAGGAGCCCGTCATGCCCCGGCAGGCAGCCGGCGAAGCCGCGGCATCTGTCGTCTATGACGCATACGGCGGGCGTCCTGATCCAGCAGCCGAAACAGCCCGCGCAGCCGCGCACGGAGGGGCTCGCGGCGAACAGCGTGAACCGCCCGGATCCCGGCGGCAGCAGCGCCGCTGCGTCGCCCTCCGGCAGATCGTGAAGGATCAGGACCCTGTCCATGCGCGCCCCGCGTATCCAGTCCTCATTCCCCCGCCTGCCTCGGCCAAGGCCGTCACTGCGCCGCCTTCGGCAGGCGCGAGTCTATCGACTTCATCAGGCTGTCGCTGAGAGGCAGCCTCGCCGTGAACTCCCCGCCGCTGACGATGGCGAGCGCGGCCCTGCCCGGCGACAGGACGCCGCCCGACACCTCGCCCGGCTCCGCCCGCCTGTATCCCGGCAGCGCGTCGTCCATCTCGATGGAGATGTCCGCGCTGTCCTCCCACGGAAGCTCCACCTCGTAGACGTGCGCCAGCCCGGCTGCGACCTCCCAGTTCGGCAGCACGCCCCCGTCGTCGTCTATGGCCATACGCACCCTCTGCAGCCTGCGCTCCGTGTTCGTGTATGTCCCGTTCGCGGACGCGAAGCCCGTGCCGGGCAGCACCACGTCCGCCGCCGCCGCCGTCTCCGTCATATGCGTGTCGCATACCATCAGGAACTCGAGGCCCTGGATCCTGTCCTGTCCGGGATCCTCGCCGAACGACAGCAGCGCCCTGACGCCGTCCATCGCCTCGGCGCCCTCCTTTATCCCAAGGTCTATGAGGCCCTGGCTGTTGTTCTTCGACTTGACCTGGAGGATCCCGTCCCTCGGCGAGCCTATATGCCCGGACACGAGGGCGATGTCCGCAAGCAGCGTCGCCGCCTCGGTGGTGACGAGGTTCTGCTGGAACACTATCATGGCCTTCTTCGCGCCCGCGTAGAGCGCGGCCACCTCCTTCGCCTCGTCCCCGGCCTTCACCTGCGCGAGGTCGGCGGCAAAGGCGTCGAAGCCTTCGATAGGGGGCTTCCTTCCGCCGGCCGCGGCGGCCTTGGCAAGCTCGCTGGCGACCTCGCGCAGGAACTCCAGGCCGTTGCCCGTGTAGACTGTCCTGAACGCGAAGCCGAAGCTCTGCTCCATGCCGACGGGGTTGACGAGCAAGACCTTGACGCCGTTTTCGGCGGCCTGCTTAAGCTTTATGCGGATCACGGGGTTTTCCACGGCGTCGAAGCCCGCGACCAGCGCCACCTCGGTGGAAAGCAGCTCGTCTATGGTGTTCGGCGACGCGTCAAGGCCTAGCACGGGCGCCAGCCCGCTGGCCCTGTTGTTGAAGGAAAACAGCCTGGCCCCCATGGCTTCGGCGAGCCGCTTCACCGCGTAGGACTCCTCGTTCGTGTATCTGTCGGACACGGCGACGGCGACGGCCTCCCTGCCGTATTTCGCCGCTACGGCCTGCGCCCTCTTTGCCGTGGCCATCAGGGCCTCGCCGTAGTCGGCGTCCTCCAGCCTGCCGCCCTTTCTGACAAGCGGATCGAGCAGCCGGCCCTCGAGCTCGGAGCAGTCGAAGCCGAAGCGCCCGCGGCCGCACATAAGCCCCTTGTTGACGGCGCCATCCTTGTCGGGGACCGCCTTCACGAGCATATTGCCGTAGGTCTCGAGGCGCATGCTGCACCCTACGGAGCAGTAGGGGCAGATCGTGTCCGTCTCCTCCGTCTCAAGCGGGGTGGGCTTGGGCATGGAAAGCCTCTCCTGGAGCGCGCCCGTCGGGCACACGCTGACGCACTGCCCGCACGATATGCAGCCCGACTCAGCAAGCGGCTTTTCCAGCGACGGCTTCACCACCGTATCGAAGCCCCTGCTCACAAGGCCCAGCGCGCCTATGCCCATGACCTCGTCGCAGACGCGGACGCAGAGCCCGCACAGTATGCATTTGTTCGGATCGCGCGTTATGAAGGGATGCTCGTCCTCGTACTCTATGCGGTTCTTGTCGCCCGCGATCCGGCCCGGATTCACGCCGTAGTCGTTGGCGAACTCGACCAGCCTGCACTCAAAATAGTCGCCGCAGCCGCATTCGAGGCATCGCGACCCCTCAAAGACAGCCTGCTCGCCCTCGTACCCGGCCACGACCTCGGCAAAGCTCCCCTTCCTTTCCTCCGGCGCGAGCTGCGCCATCTTGGGGCGGCACTGCCTTTCGCGATCCTCGAAGCTCGCCTCGGTAAGGTCGTCGCGCTCCACGATATAGGGATATTCATACCTGACCTCGTCGCCGGCCAGATAGGCGTCGATGACGTCGCAGGACTTGTGCGCGTCGGCTATCGCCTCCACGGCTATGGATATCTTGTCGTTGCCGCAGTCCCCGCCGGCGAACACGCCGGGGACGCTCGTCATGAAGGTGTCGCTGTCGTAGGCTATGGCCCTCCGCTTCGTCAGCTCTAGGCCCTCGAAGCCCGCAGGGTCCACCGCCTGCCCTATCGCGAGTATCACGGTATCGACGTCTATGGTCTCGGTTTTGCCCTCGACGGGCCTAGGGGCCCTCCTGCCCGAGGCGTCCGGCTCGCCGAGCTCCATGACCTGGAGCACCATCCGCTTCACCCGGCCGCCCTCGTCCTTGACGATCTCGAGGGGGTTGGTCAGGTTCTTGAATATGACGCCCTCCTCCTCCGCTTCCTCTATCTCCACCATGTCGGCGGGCATCTCGTCCTTCGTGCGCCTGTAGACATTGTAGACCTTGTCGGCGCCCAGCCTGACGGCCGTGCGGCAGGCGTCCATGGCCGTGTTGCCGCCGCCCACTATCGCGACCCTGCTGCCTAGGCTTATCTCGCCGTTCCTTACCACCTTCCGCAGCAGATCTATGCCGCCTATGACGCCCTCGGCATCCTCGCCTTTGCAGCCCACGCCCGTTGACACCCACGCCCCTATGCCGACGCACACCGCGTCGAAGCCGCTTCTTAGGGTCTCGAAGCCGATGTCCGCGCCGACCTTCGTGTCCGTCACGAACTCGACGCCCATGCGCCCGATCAGGCCTATCTCCTCGTCAAGGACCTCCTTGGGCAGCCTGTATTCGGGTATGCCGTAGCGCAGCATGCCGCCCAGCTTGGGCATGGCCTCGAATATCGTCACGGCATGCCCCCTGCGGCGCAGGAAGTACGCCAGCGAGAGGCCGTAGGGGCCCCCGCCTATTATCGCGACCGACTTCCCCGTGTCCGGGGCCGTCTCCGGCATGAAGGGATCCTCGCCGCCGAACAGATCCGCGTCGGCGGCGAAACGCTTCAGCCAGGCTATCGAGACGGGCTCGTCGACCAGCTTGCGCCTGCAGCTGTCCTCGCAGGGATGCGGGCATACGCGCCCTATGGACGCGGGAAGCGGTATCTTCTCCTTTATCAGCTCTATGGCCTCGGCGAAGCGCCCGTTGGCTATCAGCCCGACGTAGCCCTGGCAGTCCGTGCGGGCAGGGCAGCCCAGGACGCAGGGCGGCCTGCAGTCCCCGACGTGGTTTGACAGCAGCAGCTCGAGGTTCGTGCGCCTCGACTCGCGCACCCTCTTGGTGTCCGTCCGCACGGCCATGCCCGGCGCTATGGCCGTGGCGCAGGCCTTGGCCATCTTGGGGTTGCCCTCGACCTCGACCACGCAGAGGCCGCAGGCCCCGTATATCTCCGTCCTCTCGTCAAAGCACAGCGTAGGTATGGATATGCCGTTCTCGTTTGCGACCTCAAGGATGGTCTGGCCTGGGACGCCCGTGACCTCCTTGCCATCTATGTTCAACCTGAATTTTTTCATCTTAAGTATACCTCATCCACTATCAATCCCTGAGAATCGCGTTGAATTTACAGGATTCCTCGCACTTTCCGCACTTAATGCATTTTTCCTGATCGATGGCGTGCCTCTGCCTACGTTCGCCCCTTATGGCCTCCACCGGGCATCGTCTGGAGCACAGGGTGCAGCCCGTGCAGCCCTCCGTGATGCTGAAGGTCAGAAGCGGCTTGCATGAGTGGGCCGTGCACTTCTTCCTGTATATGTGATCCTCGTATTCGTTGCGGAAATAGCGGATGGTCGTAAGCACGGGGTTGGGCGCCGTCTGGCCCAGGCCGCACATCGAGCCGTCCTTTATCTTTTCGGCCAGCTCCTCGAGCAGCTCTATGTCCCCGTCCTTCCCCTCGCCCGAGGTGATGCGCTCGAGTATCTCGAGCATCCTCTTGGTGCCTATGCGGCAGTAGTTGCACTTCCCGCACGACTCCTTGCGCGTGAAGTCGAGGAAGTAGCGCGCCATGTCCACCATGCAGGTGGTCTCGTCCATGACTATCATGCCGCCCGAGCCGACTATGGCGCCCGTCTTCGTTATGTTTTCGTAGTCCACGGGCGTATCGATGAGCGAGGCCGGGATGCAGCCCCCCGAAGGCCCGCCCATCTGGACGGCCTTGAATTCCTTGTCGTTCTTTATGCCGTCGCCTATGCCGTATATGACATCCCTCAGCGGCAGGCCCATGGGGACTTCCACCAGGCCGCCCTTCTTTATCTTTCCGGCCAGGGCGAAGACCTTGGTGCCCTTGCTCTTTTCGGTGCCGACCGCGCCGAAGGCCGCGCCGCCGCTGCTTATGATCCAAGGGACGTTCGCGAAGGTCTCCACGTTGTTTATGTTGGTCGGCTGCTGCCAGAAGCCCTTTTCCGCGGGGAAGGGCGGCTTAAGGCGCGGCATGCCCCTTTCCCCCTCCAGCGACGCTATCAGGGCCGTCTCCTCGCCGCACACGAAGGCGCCGGCGCCGGCCTTTATCCTTATGTCGAAGTCAAAGCCCGTCCCGAACAGGTTTTTCCCCAGAAAGCCCCTGTCCCTCGCCTGGCCTATGGCGAGCTCCAGCCTGTGTATGGCCAGGGGATATTCCGCGCGGACGTATATGACGCCCTCGTTCGCGCCTATGGCGTAGCCGCCTATCTCCATGCCCTCGAGCAGCGAATGGGGATCCCCCTCGAGGACGGAGCGGTCCATGAAGGCGCCGGGGTCGCCCTCGTCGGCGTTGCAGACCATGTACTTGCTCGCGCCCCGGTTCTTCCTGGCCGCGTCCCACTTGAACCACGTGGGGAAGCCCGCGCCGCCGCGCCCCCTCAGCCCCGATATCTTTATCTCGTCTATGACGGCCTCGGGCGTCATGCCCTTTAGGGCCTTCTCTATCGCCTTGTAGCCCCCCGCCTCTATGTACGCGTCTATGCTCTCGGGGTTTATCAGCCCGGCGTTTCTCAGCACTATGCGCTTCTGGCTGTCCAGAAAGCGCCTGTCGGCCTGCGATATCTCCATCTCCTCGACCGGCTTGCCGCCCTTCAGGTGCCTTTCGACGATCTCGCCGGCCTTTTCGGGCTGTACCCTCACGTAGCGCGACGCAAGCCTGCCGTCGTCGTCGTACACATCGACTATGGGTTCAAGATAGCAGTTCCCCACGCAGCCGGTCTTCTCGACGGGGATGCCGAGGCCGTCGGCCGCGATAAGCCTTTCCAGCTCCGCCGAGGTCTTGCGCGCGCCTGTCGCCACGCCGCAGCTGCCCTGCCCTACAACGACCCTCATACCGCCACCTCCAGCCCCTTGTCCCTTATCTCGCCCAGGACGGCCTTCACCTTGTCCTTCGTGAGGTTGCCGAAGGTCTCCTCGCCGTCCGCGCCCTTGACCATCATGACGGGCGCGAGCGAGCAGCAGCCGAGACAGGCCACGTTGTTCAGCGTGAACAGCCCGTCCTCCGTCGTCTCGCCGTCGCCTATCCCGAGGAATTCGCTGACGGCCTCCTCGATAAGATCCGCGCCGTTGACGTGGCAGGCGGTTCCCTTGCATAGCATGATAAGGTTTTTCCCGATGGGCGCAAGCCTGAACTGTGTGTAGAAAGTCGCGACCCCGTAGATCTTGGCGGGCTTTACGCCGGTCTTCGCAGCGATGTAGTTTATGGCGTCAAGCGACAGATAGCCATAAATATCCTGCGCCTTCTGCAGTATCGTTATCAGGCTTCCGCGCGCCGACCCGTACTTCTCGATGACGGGCGCGAGCGCGCTGAAGCCGGCGTCGGATTCCTGCCGGCAATTGCAGTTCTCGCACATAAGTGATCTCCCTCCTAAACATCATCCAATACAATCCCAGAACCCTTTAGGGACTCGCAGACGAGCCCTCGGCCGCGCAATGCCTCCTCGCCTGCGGCCACGCACGTTTTCGCACAAGACAAGTATAGCAAAAAAAAAATCCCCTGACAATGGGGAAACGCACAAATTAAAGCGGCTGTCGAACAGGCGGGCTACCGCCCGGCCCGGCGCCCGTTGCGCATTTCGCTAATCCAATGTATAATAGTCTGGCTGGAAGAACAGGCCTGGGCGCACTGCGGCAGGGGCTGCGGGCTTTTGGCCCGCACGGCCGTTTTAGGCGCCCGCGAACCATTGATGGAGGCAAAAATGCTGAATATCCCCTCTGCGCTCGCCGCAGAGCTCAAACTGGCCGAGGCGCAGGTCGCGGCGACGATCGCGCTGATCGACGAGGGCAACACGATCCCGTTCATCGCCCGTTACCGCAAGGAGGCTACAGGCGGCATGGACGACGTTACGCTCCGCGAGCTTGACGGGCGCCTGGCATATCTGCGGAACCTCGAGGCCCGCAAGGCCGAGATCCTGCGGCTGATCGAGGGGCAGGGCGGCCTGACGCCGGATCTGCGGGCGGAGATCGAGGCTGCTGGCGCGATGCAGCGCGTGGAGGACCTATACAAGCCGTATCGGAAGAAGCGCGCCACCAGAGCGTCGAAGGCGCGCGACGCGGGGCTTGAACCGCTCGCGGAGCTCGTTCTGGGGCAGTCGCTCGCGGAGGGAGACCCGCTGGAGATCGCCGCCGCCCACCAAAACCCCGACGCGGGCTACGGCACGCCGGAGCTTGCCCTACAGGGCGCGCTGGACATCATCGCGGAGCGGGTCGCCGACGACGCGGACCACGCCGCGCTCCTGCGCGACTTCACGCGCAGGCGGGGAAGCATCGCGAGCGCGGCGGCGGACGCGGGCGAAAAGACCGTCTACGAAATGTATTACGACTTCAGCGAGCCGATCCTGAAAATCCCCAACCATCGGATCCTCGCCATCAACCGCGGCGAGAAGGAGGGCAGACTCAAAGTCAGGGTGCGGGCGGACGCGGACATTGCCGTGGGGATGCTTGAAAGGCGCGTCGTCAAGGGCCAAAGCATCTTTGCCGGGCCGCTGAAGACAGCCCTCGCCGACAGCTACAGGCGGCTGATCGCCCCGTCCCTGGAGCGCGAAATGCGCAACGAGCTGACCGAGCGCGCCGAAACGGACGCGATAAAGGTGTTCGCAAAGAACACGGAGAGCCTGCTGCTGGCACCGCCGGTGCGAGGCGCCCGCGTGATCGCGATAGACCCCGGCTACCGCACGGGCTGCAAGGTCGCGGTCCTGGACGAGCGCGGGAAGCTCCTGGACTGCACGACGATCTACCCCACGCCGCCGAGATCCGACATCTCCGGCTCGATGCGGGTCCTTGCCGGGTACGCCGACAGGCACGGCGCCAACGTGATTGCCATAGGCAACGGGACGGGAAGCCGCGAAACGGAGGAAGTCGTCGCGGGCTTTATCGAGAAATACGGCAAAGATGTAAGATACACGATAGTGAACGAGGCGGGCGCGTCCGTGTACTCCGCCTCGAAGCTCGCGAGCGAGGAATGCCCCGGCCTCGACGTGACGACGCGCGGCGCGATGAGCCTTGGCCGCCGGCTGCAGGACCCGCTTGCGGAGCTCGTCAAGATACCGCCCCGATCGATCGGCGTGGGACAGTACCAGCACGATCTGAACCAGGCCGCGCTCGAGTCCGCGCTGGCAGGCGTCGTCGAAAACGTCGTGAACCGCGTCGGCGTAGACCTGAACACGGCGAGCGCGAGCCTGCTCGGCTACGTCGCGGGAATCGGCGCGGCGGTGGCCAAGGGCATAGTCGCCTACCGCGAGGAGAACGGCGCGTTCACCGACCGCAGGCAGCTTAGAAAGGTGCCCAGGCTCGGCGACAGGGCCTTCGGGCAATGTGCGGGCTTCCTGCGGATATCGGGCGGCAGGAACCCGCTCGACGCGACGGGCGTCCACCCTGAAAGCTACGCGATAGCGGCTGAAATACTGAGGCGCGCCGGCGTGGGGCCCGAGGCCCTGGCGGAGGGCGGCGTCGCAGATATGGCCGAACGCGCCGGGAGCCTGTCCAGGCTTGCCGCCGAACTCGGCGCCGGCCTGCCGACCGTCCGCGACATCGTCGCCGAGCTGCAGAAGCCGGGCCGCGACATACGCGAGGACGCCCCGCCCGTGGTGTTCAGCCGCTCCGTGAGGTCGTTCGAGGACTTATTCGTCGGCATGCAGCTCGCCGGGACCATCCGCAACGTCGTGGACTTCGGCGCGTTCGTCGATATCGGCGTGAAGCAGGACGGGCTCGTCCACGTCTCGAGGATGGCGGAACGCTTTGTCAGGCATCCGGGCGAGGTCGTCGCGGTCGGCGACACGGTGACGGCCTGGGTGAGCAGCATAGACAGGGAGCGCGGCAAGATAGGGCTGACGATGGTCGAGGGCGGATAGGCGGGCATGCCCGGCGGGGCGGCCAGCGGGGTGCCTGTACGCGTGCCTGTGCGTGCGGCAGCTGTAGCGCGCGCAGGCATATTTCCTCCTTTCCGGGCAGCAGGCCCCGCTATTTGCATCGTACGCCAACGCATTCCTGTGCGCAAGGGGCTAGGGTTCAAACGGCCCTTTCCCTCCGTTGTCCCTCAGCTTCGGCCTCTGCATGGAGCGCATCCTTTAACACAGCTTTGATTACATTGACCGGGACAGCGTTTCCCGCCTGTTTACGCGTTTGGCTGTCACTGCAAACAATTTTGAATGTATCCGGAAATCCTTGCAATCTCAACATCTCTCTTGACGTTAAGCGGCGGCGCCCGTTAACCAATAGGTAATTATATGAAGCTCCCGCACGCAAAGCGCAGGAATATGGATAACTTGATATGTTTCCGCTTTTATTCTCATGCCAAACGCTTGGGAAAAATTTGCTTTGGTGTTTCTCTAAACGCTTTTCGATAATGCGTTCGCTTGCAAAAAATTTTGCATCCACATCCTCGTCTGGCTCCAATATATCTTCAAGGCGCCCTGTTGTTTTGTTCGTCGGAAAAGAGAAACAAACATCATTATCTAGAAATCCCACAATAACAGTCCGTTCGCGTTTTTGCGGCAATCCAAAATCCAAAGCGTTAAGAACGTTCCAATATACCTTGTAACCCAAATTTTCCAATGTATGGATGATGGTCTGCAGCGTTTTTCCCTTGTTATGACGGCTTAATTGTTTCACATTTTCCAACACAAACAATCGCGGCGTTTTTTCCTCAAGAATCCTTGCGATTTCAAAGAAAAGCGTTCCACGAATATCGTCGAAACCCAGCCTATTCCCGATGATGCTAAATGGCTGGCATGGGAATCCTGCAAGCAAAACATCATGGTCTGGTATGTCTTTTGCGTCTATTTTTGTTATATCGCCATGAGGCGACAGATTGTAATTTGCGGTATAAGCCCGTTTCGCTTCGACATCAATTTCGCTTGCGAGCAGACACTTGCCGCCAAGTGAGTCTGCGGCTTGATGAAAGCCGCCAATGCCTGCAAACAAATCAATATATGTAAAACTCACAAGCATGCCTCCCAGACAGTCCCAATAAAGAATCGCCTTCCATCGAAACAGTCTCGCCCCTGCCCATTTTCGACATATTGTGCTTCCATAATGGGGACAGGCATTTTGCTTCCAATATATTGTATCACGCTAAATAAGCGTGGTCAAGGTCTCTTGTTTTCGTCTCTTGTTTTCGTCGTCTCTTGTTTTCGTCGTTTTCGTCTCTTGTTTTCGTCTCTTGTTTTCGTGTGGGAAATTCCACGTTTTTCATTGCGCAGAGCTTCTTGATTATTTCGACTGCATCTCTTTTAACCTTGCCATACATAATCTTCCGTCTGTATTTTGGAATAAAGACTATGTGGCAGGTGCAAATGTAGGCGGTATGTGATAAACTTGATTTGTCCATCGGACATCCTCCTGTGATTTTTTGATACGGCTTGCGAAACCGGTATCATTATATCACGGGAGGGCTTTTGTTACT
>JAISXZ010000034.1 GCA_031270275.1 Eubacteriales Family XIII. Incertae Sedis bacterium
TTTCTGCGGCTAGGCGGAGGAGGGAGCCATAGCAGCGGCCTATGGCGACCGACGACAACAACGCCGCAGGAAATCCACACAAGCCATTTGCCTAAAGATGAATGAGACACTACACTAGGTACGGGCAGGGATGGCGTTGGGCGTGGACAGCAGCCAAGGGCGGAGATGACGATGGCGAAAATAGATCTGAAGGGCCGCAGTTTCCTTACGTTGATGGATTTCTCCCCGCAGGAGATACGGTATCTGCTGGATCTGGCCGCAGAGCTAAAGGCCAGAAGGAAGGCAGGCCGAAAGGGGGGGCTGCTGGAGGGGAAGAACATACTCCTGATCTTTGAAAAGACATCGACGCGCACGAGGTGCTCGTTTGAGGTTGGGGCGGCGGAAGAAGGCGCCAATGTCACATACATAGGCCCCGGAAGCTCGCAGTTCGGGAAGAAGGAGTCCGTCGAGGACAGCGCGAGGGTGTTCGGCCGCTTCTTCGACGCCATAGAGTACAGGGGCTACGGCCAGGACGTGGTCGAGACCCTGGCGCGCTGCTCCGGGCTGCCCGTGTGGAACGGGCTGACCGACGTGGACCATCCGACGCAGATACTGGCGGACATAATGACGATAGAGGAGCGAGTCCATAAGCCCTTAAGCGAGGTCAAGGTCGTCTTCTGCGGCGACACGCGGAACAACATGGCCTACGCCTGGATGTACGGCTGCGCCAAGATGGGCATGAAGTTCGCGGCCTACGGGCCCAAGGAGCTGTCGCCGGACGAGGGGGTCATGGCTAGGGCGCTGGAGGTCGCAAAGGGGACGGGCGCGGAGATATCGTTCAGCAGCGACGACTCGTGCCTGGCCGGCGCGGACGCCGTGTACACCGACATCTGGGCCTCCATGGGCGAGGAGGACCAGATCCCGGAGAGGGTGCGGCTCCTGTCCCCCTACAAGGTCACGATGGCTACGCTAGAAAAGACAGGGAACGCCGACGCGCTCTTTCTTCACTGCCTGCCCGCCTTCCATGACTTCGAGACGGAGATGGCGAGGACGCAGAAGGAGCTCGGCTACGACATACGCGAGGTGGACGACGAGCTATTCCGCAGCAGGAACTCTGCGGTCTTCGACGAGGCGGAGAACCGGCTGCACACGATAAAGGCTGTGATGGTGGCGACGCTCTCGGACGTCTGGTAAGGTTACTACTCACACGCCACGCCATTTTTGCCCATCTCGGAACCTGGCTGCGATTATTGGCTTCCTCACGTACCCCCTTGTACGCTCCGGGAGCCAAAATCGCCCCCAGAACCCGATCTGGACAAACACTGCCGCGGCGTGTGAGTAGTTTCGATTAGAGTTCGGGACAAACAGAGCCGCCCCCTTTTTTGTCCGCACGACCCCTAGGCCGGGCCGCCCCCTAGGGCAGCATGGCCGACGGGCTCGTCGAGCTGTCCGGCAGCCTGGTTATCTTAAGCTGGTATGTCTTCGTGTCCCCTCCCGCAGGCCCTTTCATGTCGATCTGCAGCGCGGTCTCGTCCCCCGCAAGCGCGAAGTTCTTGCGCTCCCCGCTCTTTATGCTTATCATGGGGCCGTCCGGCGCCTTCATGGTGGCCGCCAGCTCGGAGGTGAACGTGAGGGCCACGTTTACGTCGGTGTAGTTCGCGGGGACCGTAACGGCGTAGTTCCCCTGCCCGTCCGGCTGCGGGTCAGGGTCCGCGCCCGAGACGTACACGGACGACACTGCGGCCCTGTTCTCCGTTATCGCTATGTTGTAGGTCTTTTTGTTCTTGCCCGCCTCGCTCGTCTCCACGGTTATCGTGTCCGCCGTCCCCGCCTCGGCCGTCCAATCGACGATCCTTTCCGTGTTGCTCGCGGTTATGCGCCCCTCGACGCTTATGTCTACGGACGAGCCCGCGACAGGCCGTATGACAAGCCTGTTGGTTCCGTTCGGCACGGTCGCGCCGCTGTAGGCGTAGCCGTCCGTCTTGAAGCTGAACCCGCCGAGGGCCGTCCTGGCGTTCGACTGGTTCATCGCCGTCACCGTAAGGGCCGTAAGGCCGCCGGCGCTGATGGTCTTCTCGATGATCCCCGTGTTCGACACGCTGGAGAGGGTCTTCGTGGACGCGCCCTCAACGCAGCCGTATATGCGGTATTTCGTGTCGGGCTTCAGCTTGTCGGCCGCGGACAGGGCCGCCTTCGTGATGACCGTATTGGATATGTTGGCGCTCGCTATGGACACGCTGCCCGAGTCGGCCACGACCTGGCCCGAGTTGGCCGTGCCGGACTTGAGCTTCTCGGCCGTCGGGCGGGACGCGCTTCCGCTTTCCTCGACCGCTATCCAGTAAAACGTGCCTGCGGCGTTGAGCCTGACCGAAATCTCGAGCTCGTTCCTGTCGTTGAAGGAGGCCGTAAGGCTGCTAATGCCCGGCGTGTTTATGCCGGAGGTGCTGAAGGAGCTCGATACGACCGTCGAATACTCGGTGGAGCTCTTTGACACGTAGCCGTAGGCGTAGTACGACGTGCCGGGGCTGAGCCCCGTCACCTCTATGGCGTTGTCCGCGTTCCTGCTGACCGGCGTGCTCCCCGACGCCGCGCCCTTCTCGCCGTCCCTGTCGTTGCCGGCCGTTATGTTGGCCTGGGACGGGCGGCCCGAGCTGGAGCTCTTTATTATCACCCAGTAGAGCGTCCCCTTTTCGCTGGAGCGCGCGTTCAGCACGGCCGAGTCCTGGGTCACGGAGCCGACGTTGAAGCCGCTCAGCCAGCCCTGGCCGATGGAGGCCTCCTCTACGGTCGTGAAGCTGAGGTTCCTGACGTTCGAGAGCTTGGTGTTGCTTATCTTCCCCATCGCGCAGATCCTGTACGGCTCGGAGGGGCTGAGGTTCTGGATCGTCACCGAGACGGGCTCCGACGCCGTGAGCTTAACGCTCCCCTTCTGCACGGGGCTCTCGCCGCGCCCGTCCTTGCCCTGGGATACCTGCGTGGCGGTCGGTATCGTCGCGTCCGTCTTAAGCGCGACCCAGTACAGCGTGCCCGCGCTGCTGGAGACGAACTCGACCACCGCCTGCTTGTCCGTGTAGTCCAGAAGCTCCATCTCCGTGATGGCCCGCGATTCCTTGTCTATGCCTATGACCTTGTTCACTATCTTGACGGTCTCGGCGCGCGTCAGGTTTTGCTTGGGGTAGAAGTTCCCGTCGGGGTAGCCGCCGAGATAGCCCTTCGTGTAGGATGAATTCACTGCGGAGAGGGCCCAGTCGCTTATGCTGCCGGCGTCCTTGACGCCCTTGGGCGCCTTCGTCGAGGCCGTGCCGGGCGATATGCGGTAGAGGGCCACAGCCACCTCCTCGCGGGTGATGGGGTTTTCGGGCGCGAACCACGTGCCGTAGCCCGATATGTAGCCGGCGGCCGCAGCCTTGCGTATTTCGTCGTAGTACCATTCGTAATAAGGCACGTCGCTGAAGGCTATGTTGCCAAGATCGCTGTAGCCCATGGCCGAGTTGACGGCCTTCACGAACTCGGAGCGCTTGACGTAGCTGTCCGGCCGAAAATAGCCGTCGCTGTAGCCGTTGATATAGCCGTAGTCAACGGCCGCGCGTATCTCGTCGTCCGCCCAGTGGCCTACGGTATCGACGAAGTTGGTCGCGGCGCCGGCGGTGTCGCCGGACTGGTAAAGGAAGGCGCCGGACAGGGCAAGGGCTGCGGCCGTGAACGCCGCCGCAAGCCTCATCGCGGGATTTCTGCTTTTCATGGCGAATACCTCTAAAACAGTCTATAGATTGATGCTCGTTTATTCCAACCTGGACTATGGAACTGTTGAAAAATAAAGTGTGCAGTTGGCGCAGCAATTTTGTGTCCCGGCAAGGCACCGGGTTCCGCGAATACTTGTAGTGTTCGCGGGTTCCGGCAACGCAGCCGGGGCGCAAAAGGGCAAGCCAAATGTGCAGGTTATTTTTTAACAGTTCCTATAGGCCGAATGCCAGGTTCAGGTCCACATTCCCCTTAATGCCGTCTATCGAGCCCGTGCTGGAGAACTGCCACATGCTGAAATCGTAGGGGTAGGCGGGCAGCCTGTAGTACTGCGCCAGCCATTTCCCGTAGGGCTCAAGCCTGTCGAGCTCCATGCGCGACAGGAACCAGTTGGGGTTGGCGTAGACGAGCGGCGTATATCCCGCCTCCTTGATCCTCTCGCAGAAGGCTATGGTGACGTCGGTCACCTGCCCGGCCGTCATGCTGTCCGTCCGCGCCGCCTCCCCCGATATGTCCTCCATGTCGAAGGCTATCGGGAGCGAGATGCCGTAGGGCGTTATGCTGTCTATGACCATATCCGCCTCCTCGACGGCCTCGGCCGGCGTGACGGCCTGCGAGAAGAAGTATACGCCCAGCCTGACGCCGGCCTGCGAGGCGCCCCGCATGTTGGACTCGAAGAACTCGTCGTATGTCAGCGCGCCCGAGCTGTAGCCGCGATAGCCGAGTCGCACCATGGCGAACCCGACGCCGTCGCCCGCGACGCGGCCCCAGTCTATCTCGCCCTGGTAGCGCGACACGTCTATGCCGAAAAGCGCGTCCTCGCCGGTGTAGACGGGCCGCTGCCCGTTCCAGCCCAGGGCTCTCCAGTCATGCCCGTGCCTGCGCAGCCCTGGGTCGATGTCCGCGTAGACGATCTCGCCGGCCTGCTTGTATATTATCTTGTCCGGGAACAGCCGGCTCAGAAATTCCGTGTTTATGTTGTGCTCGCGGGCGTATCTCCTGACGGTTTCCGCGCTTATCCAGCCGAGCGCCCTCATGTTTTCCTCGTCCAGGGGGGCATCGGGCCCTTCCGCCCCGCCGATGGCGCCCTCGGTGGCGGCCTCCGGGTCGGCCTCGGCGCCCGCCTCAGCCGGATAATCCGCGAAACGCGCCGAAAGGGGCAGAAAGCCCGCCTGCGCCGCCAGTATGAAAACCGCCAGCGCCTGCGTCGCCAGTATGAAAACCGCCAGCGCCATTATGACCCATATCCTGCGGTCCCCGCCCTTCTTTTCCGCCTTTTTCCCGCCGTCGCCGTCCGGATCCATCTCCACCGCCCTTCCTGCCATATGATCATTATATCTCATAATTGCACTAAAAGCGAGAATTTTTATTATAAAGAAGGCGCCATGAAGAAGGCGCCATAAAGAGCGCGCCAAGGAGCGCGCCGCAAAGGGCGTGCTCTGCGGCATTCGCAGCAGGCAGGGATACTGGAATCGCAAATGCAGGAAGGGATTGCTGGACTGGACCGGCCACATCATGGAGACATTCGGATCCTGCCCGACGAACGCCTATCCGCCCTCAGCCGCCCGGCCGCTGTCCGTAGTACGCGGTCTTGCCGTGCTTTCGCAGATAGTGCTTGTCGAGCAGGCCTTGCGGCATGGGTTCGACGTTCTCGCAGCTTAAGGCCATATAGGCGACTTCTTCAAGCACCGCCGCGTTGTGGACCGCCTCCCGCGCGTCTTTCCCCCAAACGAAAGGGCCGTGGCTCGCCACAAGGACCGCCGGCACTTCATCGGGACTGCGCCCCGCGAAGGCCTCGACGATCACATTGCCGGTCTCGCGCTCGTAATCGCCGCGCAGCTCCGCTTCGGTCAGCGGCCTCGTGCAGGGGATTTCGCCGTAGAAGTAATCGCCGTGGGTCGTTCCTAGGGCGGGGATGCCCCGCCCACGCTGCGCGAAGATCGTGGCGTGGCGGCTGTGCGTGTGGACGACGCCCCCGATGCCCGGAAACTGCCTGTACAGCACCAGATGCGTCGGGGCGTCGCTCGAAGGTCTGAGGCACCCCGCGACGAGCCTGCCCTCGAGATCGAGCACCGCGATGTCGTCCGCGGCCATCTGCCCGTATTCCACCCCGCTCGGCTTGATCGCGACCAAGCCGCTCTCGCGGTCTATGGCGCTGACGTTCCCCCAGGTGAAGGCAACAAGGTTGTATTTTGGGAGCAGCAAGTTCGCTTCCAGCGTTTGCCGTCTCAGCTCGTCGATGTTCATCGCAGCGCGTCCTTCCTTATGCGAACGGGTTCTCGCCGGGATACGGCAGGGTCTTTGGCCGGTTGTAGGCTATGTCGTCCACGCCCAGATACTTGAATACCTCGAACAGGGCCCTGCCGTGATGCCCGAAAGCCACGGCGCCGTGGTGCGGAAAGCGCCCGGCGATCAGCACGTGGCGATAGAATCTGTCCATCTCCGGGATGGCGAAGGCGCCTATGCCGCCGAAGCTCTCGCAGTCGAGGTCAAGCGCCTCGCCTTGGGCGACATAGGCCTTGAGCCGCGTGTCGGCCGTCGATTGCAGGCGGAAAAGGCTTATGTCGCCGGGCTTGATGTTGCCCTCCAGGGTTCCGCGCGTGATGTCCGGTTCCGCCGCGTCCGGCTCCAGGCTGCGCTTCATGATCCGCTGATAGCCCATGTGCGGGTTCCTGAGAAGCGAGGCGCAGGTGTTGCCGCAGTGGAAGCCCATGAATATCTCCGAAAGGCGCGCGCCGTGTCTGCCCTTGACGGATCTCTCGTACATGGACGCTGGGACGGTGTTGTTGATGTCGAGCAGGGTGGTGGGCGCCTCCGAAACGCAAAGCCCTATGTATTCGGACAGCGCGCCGTAGACATCGGTTTCGCAGGCGACGGGGACGCCCATTCCCGCAAGACGGCTGTTGACGTAACAGGGCACGAATCCAAACTCGGTCTGGAAGGCCGGCCAGCACTTGTTGGCGAAGGCCGCATAGCTGCGCGCGCCCTTATGCCCCTCCGCCCAGTCGAGCAGCGTCAGTTCGTACTGCGCGAGGCGCGGCAGAATGCCGGAATACGGGTTGCCGCCGCCGAGTTCGGCCCGCATCTCCTCGATCTTCGCGGGGATCCGGGGGTCGTTCCCGTGCGCGTTGTACGCGGCGAGCAGATCGAGTTCGCTGTTCTCCTCAATGGCGACGCCGATGTCGTACAGCGCCTTGATCGGCGCGTTGCAGGCGAGGAAATCGTCCGGCCTCGGCCCGAAGGCGATGATCTTAAGGCCCTTTAGCCCGAGCAAGGCGCGCGCGATTGGCGCGAATTCGCGGATCCTGTCCGCCAGCTCATCCGCCGTTCCAACGGGATATTCGGGTATATAGGCCGCCTTGCGCCTGAGCCCGAGATTGTAGGAGCAGTTCAGCATGCCGCAATAGGCGTCGCCGCGGCCGTCGAACAGGTCCCCGTCGCCCTCCGCCGCCGCCGCGTACATGATCGGGCCGTCGAAATGCTCCGCGATGAGGGTCTCCGGCGTTTCCGGGCCGAAGTTGCCCAGAAAGACGACAAGGGCGTT
>JAISXZ010000180.1 GCA_031270275.1 Eubacteriales Family XIII. Incertae Sedis bacterium
ACCGACGTGAATCCAACGTCGAAAGCATACGCGGCGTAAAAGTAATTGGAACTGTTAGCGTCAGCGTCGGCAGCGTGATTCTCGACAGCGCCGGTCTCACCAAGCTGGAGGTTGCACATGGTCTGGATGGCGGTCATCTGGGTTTTCATCCTCAATGCAAAGTCCTGCCACTTGGCCTTCTCGATGTAGCCCGTCAGCGCCGGTATCGCGATGGCGGCGAGTATCGCTAGGATGACCAGTACGACGATGACCTCGACGAGGGTGAAGCCGGACTTGCGCGGCGCGAGGGCGTCGCGGGAATGGCGGGGTGGGGCGAGGGCGGCTGCGGCCGCTTTCGGGCGCGAAAAAGCCGCCGTCTCGGCGACAGCGGCGTCGGTCGTGCGGTCGTTCCTGCCGTTGCGGCGGCTACCCCCGAAAAAGGCTAATGAGCCCCCCCCCCAGCAAATTCCGTTGCGGCGGCGGCGGCCTTTGCCGTGCGCGTCGCCTCTGCGTGGTTTGTCAGCATGTCGTTTCCTCCTTGTCTGTCTGCACCTTGTCAGTCTACAAAATGCCACTGTCCTGAAATCCACTCTTCCGCAGTTTGAGTGACCAACCCTGACACCAAAGCCGCTGGCCGAAAGGCTTTTCCTTTTGTCAAATTGTATGATATTTATAGATGACGGATACTAACGGATATGGTACAATCGGGCAGCCGCCATGAATAGAAAGGAAGGCCATGCACGTGAAGCCGACACGCCTGAGGAACGGAAAGACGAACGTCTCGATCATCGAGAGGTACTGGGACCCGGCAAGGAAGGCCAGCCGCCAGCGCACCGTGAGGGGCCTCGGCCTTTTGGAGGACCTGGACAGGGAGCACGGCGACGGGATGGCCTGGGCCCGGGGCGTCTGCGACGAGCTGAACGCGAAGAGGGCGGCGGCGAGGCAGGCGGTGCCCATCGAGATCCACCCGGACGAGAAGATCGACAGGCGCTCCGACAACAAAAAGAACGTCGGGTCGGCGATACCTTTGGCCTACTACGGCATGCTGGGCATAGAGCGGGCGCTCAGGAACCGCGCCAGGGGCAGGCGGTTCGAGTACGACGCCAACGCGGTAAGCCGCCTTTTGGTGGCCGAGCGCATCGTCGAGCCGGACTCCAAGCTCTCCGCCTGGCAAAACCGCGGCAGCTACTTCTTCAGGTGCGACTTCACAGACGACGACGTCTACCGCTCGCTCGGCTTCATCGCCGGCTGCAAGGACGCCGTCATATCGGCGATGAACAAGGCCATAGCGGCGCACCACGAGCGCAACCTGCGCGACGTGTACTACGACGTGACCAACTACTACTTCGAGATCGACGACGAGGACGGGCTGCGCAAGCGCGGCGTGAGCAAGGAGCGCCGCCGAAAGCCCATCGTCCAGATGGGGATGATGCAGGACAAAGACGGCATCCCGATAAACTTCAACGTGTTTCCCGGAAACACGTCCGATTGCCTGACCATGCTGCCGTCCATGCTCGCGGCCAGGCGCGACGTCGGCTGCGGCCGGATGGTGGTGGTCGCCGACAAGGGGCTTAACACGTCTGCCAACATAGCCGCGATCGTGCTGGACGGCAACGGCTTCGTCTTCTCGCAGTCGATACGCGGCACCAAGTCGCCCAAGGAGCTCAAGGGCTGGGCGGTGTCGCCTGCGGGCTGGCGCATGAGCCCTGGGGACGAGGACGGGCCGGACTTCAAGATAAAAAGCCGCCAGGACACCAAGGTCGTCCATGTCGCAGGCGAGGACGGCAAGACGAGGGACGTCGGCATCGAGGTCAAGGCGGTGGCCTTCTGGTCGGCCAAATACGACAGGCGCGCCAAACACGAGCGCGCCCGTGTATTGGAGAAGGCGCGAGCCCTTGCCGCCGACCCGGCCTCCTACGACAAGGCTGTCCATTACGGGGCGGCCAAGTACGTCAAAAACGTCGCCTTCGACAAAAAGACCGGCGAGGTCCTGGCCGACGCCGCCCACGCCCCCTGCATAGACACCGAGCTTATCGCCGAGGAGGAGAGATACGACGGCTACTACGTCATCATCACCTCCGAGACGGGGCTTCCCGACGAGAGGATCGTCGACATATACCGCGGGCTTTGGCGCATCGAGGAGTCCTTCAAGGTCACCAAGTCGGTCCTGTCCGCCCGCCCGGTGTTCGTCTGGACGCCCGAGCACATCGTCGCACACTTCCTTATCTGCTACATCGCGCTGAGCATCTTGAGGCTCATCCAATACGACACGGGGCACGCGTACTCGGCCGAGGCCATAGCCTCAGAGGTACGGCAGATGTGCGGCGTGCACTTGGAGGGCAACTGGTGGCGCTTCTACCATAGGACGGACGCCTCCGAGGCCCTGTGCAGGGCAGTCGGCATCGACCTCAGCCGCAAGAACATGCAGCTGGCCGACGTCAAACGCCTGCTGGCCCAGGCAAAGCCGGCCAGCGGCGGCTAGGAATTACGTCAGGTAAAACATTCAGGCAAAAAAGAGCCGGACGCCCGCTTTTATCAGGGGCTCCGGCTCAAATCTCCTGTCGCAAACTGCGGAAGAAAAGCTTTCTGCCGTGCGGTTACCTTGCTGGGCCCATGCTACCACACCGCCCCTGCGGCCTGCAGCGCATATGCGGCAGGCGGGCGGCACCGCGTTCAACCGACGGGCAGAATAGCTGAGGGCGTGACGGCCCAGCAGAGGGCGGCCCCAACATTCACCCGGCGGCATACCCGCCAAATGCGCCCGTCGAATGCGCCCGCCGATAAATCAGATAAACAGGTAAGTTTTATAGTATGATTTGCTCGTGGTTTTGCTTCGTCGTTGCCGACGCGCCTTTGGGCTGTCGCTGCTGTTATCATTGTCTATGCTCCCGGCAACGGGCGGGGGCGGCCATGTGACGCGGCTGCGGGCGGCGGCCATGCGCCTCGGACGGCATTATTTGAAAGGACGGCCTTGCCCGACTACTACGAAACAAACAAGCAGATGATAATCGACTACCTCGCCGCCGGGCAGAAGCGCGAGAAGCTGCACCTGCTCGGCTTCGAGCTGGAGCACTTCATCGTCGACGCCAAGACCTCCGCCTTCGTCCCCTATTACGACTACGAGGACGGGGCGCTCACAGGCAACGCGGACGCGCTGCGGGAAGCGGCGATCTCGGGGCGGCCGACGGGCACGCGCCCCGGGGTCATGCGGGTCTTGGAGCGCCTGCTTCCCAGTTACGACGGCGGCGCCTACTCCTACGACTACCCG
>JAISXZ010000216.1 GCA_031270275.1 Eubacteriales Family XIII. Incertae Sedis bacterium
CACGCCATTTTTGCCCATCTCGGAACCTGGTTGCGATTATTGGCTTCCTCACGTAGCTTCAAGTACGCTCCGGGAGCCAAAATCGCCCCCAGAACCCGATCTGGACAAAGACTGCCGCGGCGTGTGAGTAGTTTCGATTAGAGCAAGTGAGCAGCAACACCCACTAATACCTAATCCCCCCAACGAACGAGACACAGCCGCTAGCCCTGCCCGTCGAGCCTGCGCCGCAGCAGCGCGGCGGCCATGGCGGCCAGCAGGAGCGCCCATAGCGCGATGAAGCCGCCCAGGTCCGGCTGCCCCAGCACGTCGCCCGTCTGCGGCAGATTCGCCAGCGGCGTTATGGGCTCGAATATCCATGCCTCCTCCTCGGGATCCCATGTCCAGCGGCCGAGCGGCACGCCGTCCTCGCCGATCTCAAGGAAGCTGCCGTCGTCGTTCTGGATCAGGGTGCTGCCGCCCTGCGCGGGAGGCTCGCCACCGCCACCGCCGCCGCCGGCCGGATCGTTCGGTTCGGACGGGGGCTCGGTCGGTACCACGGGCGGCCCGTCAGGCGGCTCCACAGGCGGGGGCTCGGTCGGGGGAGGGGGATCGCCGCCGCTGCCGTCGTCGGTAGGCGGCAGGGCCCTTACCCTGTTCGCGAAGCTGAAGCTCTCAATGGCGTCGTTGTCAACCGTCCCGACGAGCGGGTTCTTCGTGCTGCCGCCGTCCAGGCTGTAGTCGCTGTTTGTGTAGAATATCTTGCCGCTCGCGTCTGTCTCCATAACGGTGTAGGCGCCGTAGGTCAGGCCCGTCAGGCCCGTCGCGCCGGACAGCGTGGCGGTGAATATCCTGTAGCCGCCGGCGCTGCCCGCGGGCTCGAAGTCGTCGCCCGCGCCGTTCGGGCCGGCATAATGCAGCCGGCCGACGACGGAATGCATGCCCGCTCCCGTGACCCTGAACCAGAAGTCCCTGTTAAGGAAGCTGTCGGCGCGGGCCTCCAGCACGTAGAGCGTCTTGACGATCTGGATCTCGCCGTTCGCCCTGTCCTCTACCCTGGCGCCCACCCTGTCCGGCTCGGCCGCGAAGCGCTGCAGCCCGCCGACGTTTGCGGTCACGCCGAAGGCCGCGCTGTTCCAGGCCTCCTCGCCTATGGGCGCGCCGTCCGGCACCAGCATCCGCCAGCTGAAGTTCAGGGACTCGTTCCTCAGAAGCCCGTTGTCCAGGTGGAATACGACCTTGAGGGCATTTACATCGCCCAGTTCGCCTTCGGGCCAGTCCTCTGCGGGCGTCCAGCCTGTCTCCGCGGACGTCGACCAGTCGGTGCTGCTGTTTATGGCGGTCTTAGTGCTGTAGTAGACAGTGAACTTTTCGCTGGCCAGCGGCGTCTCGCCGAGCATCGCCTTAAATTCCGGGGCGCTGGTCATGAGAGGCGCCCATTTTGAGCCGCGGTCCACGCCGGGCAGGACGAAGCTGTCGCCCTCGCCGGGCAGGACGTCCACGAACACCACGCTCTTGTAGCTGTAGTTGCCGCTGTTGGCGAGGATGTAGCCGTAGGTCACGTATCCCCCGCGAACGGCGTCCACAGGGGGTTCGCTGCTTTCTGCGGTAGCTGTCTGCCCGCCGCTGTCCGCCGCCGTGATCCTCATTATGGCCTCGGCGCCTATTTCGTTGGTGATCTGCACGGTCGCGCCCGATCCCACTATGGGCTTTTCGCGCTGGCCGAGCAGCCCGCTGTCCTTCAGGGCGGCGGGGAAGCTGTCCTTGTCGTACATGAGGCCGGCGCTGGTCGTCACGAAGTAGTCGCTGGGGTTGGGGACGAGGTAGGCCCTGTTGGCGACGCTGCCTATCCTGCCCTGCAGCACATAGCTCTCAAGCTCGAAATCTATGCTCCCGCCTGCGCCTATGGAGGGCAGGCCCGCTATCACCAGCACGTTCGTGCCTGCCGGCTGGCTGACCTGGACGCTTTCGTAGCCGGTCCCTTTATCACGGATCGCCGCCTGTATCGCGGCGGCGCTCGCCGTGACGCCGCTAGGCAGCACGTCGTAGACCACATAGCCGCCCATGGCCTTCGCGGGATTGCCCGTGCCGTTTTTGACCGTTATCCTCCATGTGACGGGCAGATCGTAGCTGCCGGCCTGGTAGCTCGCGTTGTTGTTCGCATCGACCTTGGTTATGCCGGGGACTATCTCGTAGGGCGTGTAGGCCATCGAGGCGCTGTCCGTCAGGATCACGCTGCCGCCGCCCCCGCCAAGATTCCAGTCGCCGCCCGCAAAGCCCTTTGCGGATCCCGCGCTGAGGCCGAGCAGATTGTAGATGCCCGTGGCGGAACTCGTCGTGGCCCCGGCCATCGCAAGCGAGGAGACGTAGAAGGCGACGTCGTTTCTGATGGGGCTGCCGGACTCCACCACCTTGCGGATGAGGTTGTCGTCGCTGTTCAGCACCGCCTTGTAGGACAGCGCTATCGTCTCGCCGGGAGCGAGCGACACGGGGCTTTTGAAGCTTATGGAGAAGCCGTTCCTCGTCAGCCCGTAACCGGCGCCCGTCGTTATGTCGTCATCGATGGTGTAGCCGCTGTCCGGCACCGTGCTTCCCTTGGCGGACAGGCCCGTTATTTCCGACAGCGTCTGCCCTGGGGGCAGCCAGTCCGCGATCATGCCGATCCCCACCGAATTGTCCGCGCGTTCGGCCGTGTTCGTGAACACGGACTTGTAGTAGACGAAGTCCCCGGCCTTGTATTGGCGCTGGTTTTCGGCTATCGTCAATGTGCCGGCATCGTTTGTGACGCTCTTGTCCATGCCGACGACCGCGGCCGTCCTGTAAATGGTGACGTCGGCGGTGCCGAAGAGCATGGTTCTGTTGGCAGTTGAGCTGTCGTCCCAGAATTTTTGCGCGACCGGGATGAAGCCAGCAAAACTGCCTGTCTCCACAGTTGCGCCCGTCTTGCCCTCCGAAGCCGTGGCCGGAACCCACTTGCCCGCTGTGCTACTGCCTGCGTTGGGCTCAAACAGGGCGCGGTTCTTGAAGGCCTTGCTTGTAGCTGCGCCAAAGTCGATCTCCTTCGGCGCCCGCAGCGTCAGCCATATCTCTATATACCTGTCCTTCTCCAGCTTGTTGGAGCCGAAATCGAAGTATAGCACGTTATGCGTCCCTTCGCCGGTGACAACCGTCGCCCCCGATGTCGTATAGACCGGGCTGTCGCTTAAAGCGCCCAGAACTCGCTTGCCTTCGCTGTCAAAGCTTATGCTGCCGGCGCTGACCTTGTCTATCGACTCCAGCGTAAAGCCCGGCGGCATGAACTCGGCTACAATCGGATGCTCGCCGTCCATCTGGCTCTTGGGCAGCAGGGCCCTCAGACTGTACTGGACCAGGCCGCCGGGCTGCGCCACATACACGCCGCCTATCATGGCGCCGGTGCCCTTGCTGCCGTCACCTGAAATAACGTATTTCTGCACGTCCGCTATAACGGCCTTGGCGTACACGTGTATGGTGTTGTCGCCTTGGGCGTAGTTCTCCCCTATGTTGACGTCGCCGCCCCCGCCTTCCCAGTCGTCGGGCCCGTCGGGATCGCCTTCCTCGAAGTCCTCG
>JAISXZ010000218.1 GCA_031270275.1 Eubacteriales Family XIII. Incertae Sedis bacterium
TATTATACCATAAACGCGGAGCGCAGCGAAGCCGTTTATGGTATCCGCCATGTGCGTTTTCGCCGAAGGCGAAAAAATCGCACGGCATTTCAATCCGTATAATAACCGCGTTCCCTGCGGTTATTATACCATAAACGCGGAGCGCAGCGAAGCCGTTTATGGTATCTGCCATCTCCGCGAAGCGGAGGGCATTAAAAACGGGTATAATAGCCGATCTGTGGCTATTATACCTAAAAATGTGGCAATCGTCAATTTGCTTAACGGACACTAGCGGGCACCATCGGCGGGCACGGCGGGCACCATCGGCCCTATCAAACAAAACGCTTGACAGTCATAGCCGCAGCGTGGTATGCTGGATACCGGACGGCCGGCGGAATGTTGCGCACATGGCAGCGGCCCTGTGCGCCATCGGGGGTTTGGGGCCATGGATGTCGATGAGTCCGTGCGCATGAACATGCTATATGATTTCTACGGCGGCCTGCTCACGGACAGGCAGCGCGGCATGTTCCGCATGTACTACTGCGAGGACATGTCCCTTTCGGAGATAGCCGACGAGCTGTCCATAAGCAGGCAGGGCGTGCACGGCGCCCTGCGCAAGTCGGCCGCCGCGCTGGAGGGCTACGAGTCCAAGCTGGAGCTCGTGAAAAAATTCAGGCGCGCCGAGCGGGCCGTCCTGGCGGCGAAGGACGGGATCAGGACGCTTGAGGCGGAACGGGCGGACGACGCGGCGCTGGGGGGCCGCCTGCGTGGCATACGCGGGATCCTGGGCGGCATAGACGTATAAGGTACAGAAGGGGAGACGCAGATGGCTTTTGAGGGGCTTTCCGAAAAGCTGCAGGGCGTATTCAGGAAACTGAGGGGGAAGGGCGTCCTGACGGAGGCGGACATAGACGAGGCTATGCGCGAGGTGAAGCTCGCCCTGCTTGAGGCCGACGTGAATTTCAAGGTCGTCAAGGGCTTCGTGGCCGACGTGAAGGAGAAGTCCGTCGGGGCCGGCGCGCTGGAGAGCCTGACGCCGGGCCAGCAGGTCATCAAGATAGTGCGCGACGAGCTGGTCGGGCTTATGGGCGGCACGAACAGCAGGCTGACCTATTCGCCTCGGGGCTTCACCGTCCTGATGCTCGTCGGGCTCCAGGGCACGGGCAAGACGACGACCTGCGGCAAGCTTGCGGGCTATCTCAAAGGCAACGGCAAAAACCCGATGCTGGCGGCCTGCGACATATACCGGCCGGCGGCCATAGACCAGCTGGAGATAGTGGGGGAAAGCGCGGGATGCCCGGTGTTCGCGATGCGCGGCTGCGAGGACCCCGTCGAGATAGCCGTCAGCGCGGCGCGGGAGGCGGAGCGCAGGGGGCATGACGCGCTGATACTCGACACGGCGGGGCGGCTCCAGATAGACGAAGGCCTGATGCTGGAGCTCGTGAACATAAAGAAGGCAACGAAGCCGCACGAGATACTGCTTGTGGTCGATGCGATGACCGGCCAGGACGCGGTAAACGCGGCGGCAGGCTTCAACGACGCCCTAGGCATAGACGGGATAATCATGACGAAGCTTGACGGCGACACGCGCGGCGGGGCGGCTCTCTCGGCGAAAAGCGTGACCGGCAGGCCCATAAAGTTCATAGGCGTGGGGGAGAAGCTCGACGCGCTGGAGGCCTTCCACCCAGAACGCATGGCCTCGCGCATACTCGGCATGGGGGACATGCTGAGCCTCATAGAGAAGGCGCAGGAAAACTTCGACGACGCGCAGGCCGAGGAGCTCGAGCGCAGGATACGCAGGAACGAGCTGACGCTCGATGACTTTCTGGAGCAGATGGGGCAGATAAAGAAGATGGGGGGCTTTGCCAAGATCGTGGACATGCTGCCCGGCGCCGGCGTCAAGAAGGCCACGGGCGCCGACATAGAGAGCGGCGAGGGCGAGCTTAAAAAGATGGAAGCCGTGATACGGTCCATGACGAAGGAGGAGAGGCGCGATCCGTCCATACTGAACGCCAGCAGGCGCAGGCGCATCGCCGCAGGCTCCGGCCAGACGGTGCAGCAGGTGAACATGCTTATGAAGCGCTACGAGGAGGCCCGCAGGATGATGAGGCGGTTTTTGCCGGGCCCGTCAAAACGCGAGGCGAAACGCGCCAAGTAGTTTCTATTGGAGTGGCTGAACAGCAACGCCAGACAGGACGGCCCGAGACGGGCGGAAGCGGCGCGCCGCTTGGGCAGCAACGTACCAT
Organism: Eubacteriales Family XIII. Incertae Sedis bacterium; assembly: GCA_031270275.1. Taxonomy (GTDB): domain Bacteria; phylum Bacillota; class Clostridia; order Peptostreptococcales; family Anaerovoracaceae; genus JAISXZ01. Next base: position 2,226 of record JAISXZ010000218.1, read on the forward strand.
ACTGAAGGAGGGATGATATGGCAGTCAAGATCAGGCTCAAAAGGATGGGCGCGCACAAAAGGCCATTCTACAGGATCGTAGTCGCGGATTCGAGGTCGCCGAGGGATGGCCGGTTCATAGAGGAGATAGGCTACTACAACCCCCTGACCGACCCGGCCGACGTGAAGATCGACGGCGACAGGGCGAGGAAATGGATATCGGAGGGCGCGCAGCCGACCGACACGGTAAGGGCCTTGCTGAGGAAGGCCGGCATAGAGAAGAAGGCGAAGGCGGACGCGGCCCCGGCGGACGAGGCCCTATCGGACGAGGCCCCATCGGACGAGGCCACGGCCCAGTAACCCAGAAAGCGAGAATCGGCAAATGGAAGAATTGGTTCGCATGATCGCGAAGGCTCTGGTGGAAAACCCCGACGCCGTGGACGTCAGGTCTGTCCCCGGCGAGGGCGAGACCGTCATCGAGCTGCGCGTCGCCCCGGACGACATGGGCAAGGTCATAGGCAAGCAGGGCAGGATCGCGAAGGCCATGCGCGTCGTGGTGAAGGCCGCCGCCGCGAAGGAGAGCAAGCGGGTGTCGGTCGAGATAGCCCAGTAGGACGCGCGGGCGCCGGGCGGCAAACTTAAATCGGGACTGCACGGAATCCGCGCTAGGCAGTAAACTTAAATCGAAACTGCCCGGCACCCGCGTCAGTTTTGTTCAGATCGGGTTCTGGGGCCGGATTTCGGTCCCGGAGCGTACTGCCTAGGTACGTGAGGAGCCGGAATCCGGCCCCAGGTTCCAAGATGGGCAAAAATGGCGCGGGCGCCGGGCAGTGACCACATGGATGGTTCAGGCATGATAGCCATAGGCAAAATAGTCGCCGCAGTCGGCCTGCGGGGCGAGGTCAAGGTCCTCGCGTATTCCGACAACATGGCGCGCTTTGCCGTGGGCTCCGTCCTGCGGCTCGGCGACGGCGAAAGGAAGGTCGAGGGCTCGAGGCTCGTGAAAAGGGCGCCCGTGCTGAAGCTCGAGGGCATAGGCGACAGGACGCAGGCCGAGGCGCTCAGGGGCGTGGAGCTGTTCATAGGCGAGGACGAGCTCGCGCCGCTGCCGGATGGCGTGTACTACGTCAGGGATCTGAAAGGCTGCGCCGTCACGGACGAGGGCGGCGCCGCGCTCGGCACGATACGCGACGTCATCCAGAACGGCGCCCAGGACCTGTACGAGGTCGTTGCCCCCGACGGGAAGGCCTTCCTCATACCGGCGGTGGCCGAATTCATACTCAGGGTGGACATAGGCGGCAGACGCGTGGAAGTGCGCCTGCCGGAGGGGCTAGCGGAGCTCGCCACATAGGCGGCAACATGAAGATAACCGTACTGACGCTGTTCCCCGGCATGTTCGCCCCGGTGACCGCAGAGAGCATAATAGGCCGGGCCAGGGAGAAGGGGCTTCTCGAGATAGAGGTGGCCGACATAAGGGCGTACAGCGCGGACAGGCACCACAAGGCCGACGACTACCCCTTCGGCGGCGGCGCCGGCATGGTGATGACGCCGCAGCCGCTGTTCGACGCGCTCGAGCATTTCGGCGCCGGGGGCCCCGAATGCGCGAAGCGGCTGATATACATGTCGCCCAAGGGCCGGCTGCTCGACAGGCGCATGATAGAGGGGCTGGCCGCAGAGGGCGAGCTGCTGATACTGTGCGGGCATTACGAGGGGATAGACGAGAGGGTGCTGGAACGCTTCGGCATGGACGAGGTCTCCGTCGGGGACTTCATACTTACGGGCGGCGAGCTGCCCGCCATGATCCTCATAGACGCGGTGGCGAGGATGCTGCCCGAGGTGCTGGGCAACCCCCTGGCCCACGCGGAGGAATCGATATACTCAGGGTTGCTGGAATACCCGCAGTACACGCAGCCGAGGGATTTCAGGGGCATGAAGGTCCCCGAGACGCTGCTGTCCGGCAACCATAGGCTTATCCATTTGTGGAAATTTGAAGAATCGCTCAGGCTGACCCTCGAGCGCCGTCCCGATCTTTTTCTGCTATTTCTGGAGAACCGCGACAGCCTTGACAAGGACGAGAAGAATATTCTGGAAAAATATGAAAAAAAATTTTTATCAAAAAAGCATTAACTCTTGTATAATTACCTGATTTAGTATATCATTGATCTGGGGAACACAATATGGGGAAAAGCAAACGGATAGCCTTCGCCGCTTTTGCCGTGGCCGTGGCCGCCCTTTACGTTGTGGCCTTTGTCGTTCCGGACGTCGCCGGGGCGCTGAAAGAGACGGTCGTGCTGGAATATGGCAGGCTGGCGGTTTCGGACACGGTGACGGGCTTCGTGGTGAGGGACGAGACGGTCTACCTTGCGGATCGCGCGGGGGGGATCCGCTACTACGTGGGCGAGGGCACGAAGGTCCGAAGGAACGCCAGGCTGCTCGACATCGTGCCGGAGCTCCTGCCGGTGCGCACCGGGGAGGGGCAGGCCCAGCCGCCGGAAGGCGACGAGGCCAGGCCCTATGCCGCCCTCGCGGAAAGGATCGGGGACAGAGGCGTCACGCTCGATGTCAACGCGGCCGAGAGGGGCGGGGTCGTGAGCTATTACGTCGACGGCTACGAGGGGCTTTTTTCGCCGGAGAACATGGGCAGCCTTACGTGGGAGGCCGCCGAGGCCGCCGCGGGAAAGACGGAGAACCTGACGCGGCACGAGGGCATGGTCGCGGAGAGGGGCGAGCCCATCTACAAGATAGTGGACGATACCCTGTGGCATATGGTGTTTTGGCTTGAAAGCGGCTCAAAATCCATCGTCAACTACATAGCCGGCGAGGCGGTGACGGTCTCCATGGAGAGCGGCGAGGTCCAGGGCGCCATCCGGGATGTGCTGAACCAGGGCGATCGCTGGATGGTGTCCATGACCTTCGACAGGCACTACGAGAATCTGGCGCAGCTGCGCAGCGTCGAGGCGGAGGTCGTCGTCTCCGACTACAGGGGGCTCATCGTCGAGAACGGCAGCATAGCGTCGGAGGGCGGGCAGGCGGGCCTTTACGTGAAAGGCAAGAGCGGGGACTTCGCCTTCGTCCCCGTGAACGTCCTGAGAAGCGACGGCGAGCGCTCCATAATCTCTGCGGCGAGCTTCATTAGGGACGGCGAGGAGATCAGGACGGTCAATATATACGAGGAAGTGCTGCGGGAGCCGGAGCTATGAGCATAGAAACCAGCATAGAGGCGCTTCGCGGGCGCATAGGCGAATACGCGCGGCTTTCCGGGCGGGATCCCGGCGAGGTGCTGATGATAGCCGTGACCAAGACGCGCAGCCCGGACGAGATAAACAGGGCCATAGCCGCGGGCGTCACGGACATAGGCGAGAACAAGGTCCAGGAGATCGTCGATAAGCACGGCTCCGTCAACCCCGTCAACTGGCATATGATAGGGCATCTGCAGCGGAACAAGGTGAAGTATATCATAGACAAGGTCAGGATGGTGCATTCGGTGGACTCCCTCCGCCTGGCCGAGGAGATAGACGCGCGGGCCGCGCAGCGCGGCCTCGCCATGGACATACTGATCCAGGTCAACGCCGCCGGCGAGGAGAGCAAGTTCGGGGTGGGGCCGGAGGGGGCCGGCCGGCTTGTCGGCGACATACTGGAGGGCTGCGGCAGCGTCAACATAAGGGGCCTGATGTTCATAGCCCCCGCCGCCGACGACCCCGAGGGGCTGCGCCCCTGCTTCAGGAAGGTCAAATCGCTCTACGACGAGCTCGGAAGGCGTTCGCACGAGAGGCTTGACTTCAGATATCTGTCCATGGGGATGTCGCATGACTTCGGCGCGGCCATCATGGAGGGCTCCAACGTCGTGCGCATAGGCACGGCGATATTCGGCGACAGGGCATAGGCGCTTTTGGGATTGGCGCAGCGTTTGGAGTGGCAGCGATAAGGAGGACGCGATGAGCGACGGCATGTTCAAAAAGCTGAAGATCCTCGTTGGCATTGAGGACGTCGACGACGAGGACGATCTCGTGGATGAGGACGAGGGCGATATGGAGCGGCGGCCTGTGGACATAAGGCCGGGCCCGTATTCCTCGCAGCAGAGAACGGAGTTTAAGGAAATGGGCAGCCCAAGGGACAAGGTGATCTCCATGAACAGGACGCTGAACGCCATAACCAGCCAGTTCAACCTGGTCGTGACGGAGCCCAAGAGCTTCGAGGACTGCCCAAAGCTGGTGGACAGCCTGAAGTCCAGGAAGCCCGTCATAATAAACCTCGAACGGGTGGAGACGGACATGGCAAGGAAGATATTCGACTTTCTCAGCGGGGCCACGTGCGCGCTCAACGGGACCGTGCAGAAAATCGCCGTGAATATCTTCGTTTTCGTCCCCGAGAACATCAACGTGATATCGAACACGGAGCATAAGGGCATGGACTTCGCGCCGGATATCAAAAGCCCCTGGAGGTAAGGCAGGACATGCCTGTATTGCGCGCCGCAGTCGCCTTCTTCTGCGACATACTGACCTTCCTGCTGTTCGCGCGGGCGATACTCAGCTGGTTTGTCAACCCGTACAGCTATTCGCCCTACAGCGTGCTGCACAGGATAAACGCGCTCCTGCGCCAGCTTACGGAGCCGATGGTGGCGCCCTGCCGCCGCCTTCTGAGCAATTTCAGCACGGGCATGTTCGATTTTTCCGTGCTTGTGGCGATGCTTGCGGTCATGCTGGTCAGGAATGTGGTTTTGATGCTGCTGAGAATGCTATGAGCGCCAACGTGGTTACTACTCACCTACTTAAATCGAAACTACTCACCCACCGCGGCAGTTTTGTTCAGATCGGGTTCTGGGGGCGATTTTGGCTCCCGGAGCGTACTGCTTGGTACGTGAGGAAGCCAATAATCGCAGCCAGGTTCCGAGATGGGCAAAAATGGCGTG
>JAISXZ010000046.1 GCA_031270275.1 Eubacteriales Family XIII. Incertae Sedis bacterium
ATGTTCATTTCTCGTTTATTATTCCAGTCCTTACATTTTTTTAATGCGCGGACAGGCATACTTCTCCGCACGGCCGCGGGACGGCGCGGGATGCGCCCCGGCCCTCCGGCCGCCAGTCCCCATGCAGCCCGGCCGCCTTGTGCTCCAAGCACATAAAACGGCGGGAAAGCGCGGGGTTTTTTGTTGTTTGCGCACATTCTTCAATGACGGGCCGGATGCTAAAATGTAAGTGGCGCGTCCTGATCCATGGCCTGGATGTCTTACCCGCCCTTTCCCCTGCGCCGTACAAGGCGCTTCTTTAGCGAAGGCGCGGCAGGGCCCCTGCCCGCGGCGCCCGCGCCCAGCCCGGTGTTTGCGGCGGCCGAGAGGCCGCGACGGAGGCGACGATGAAGCTTATTGACCTTGAGAACCACTACTATGACCCCGCGACGGTCGAGGCGATGGCGGCCCGCGACGGCTACCCCTTTTTCGACAGGGACGGCAGGGCCATATGCTGGAACGAAAAGATAAGGATGCCCTTCGACGCCCTGCACGATCTGCTTCTGGATTTCGACAGGCGCATAGAGTCCATGGACCGAAACGGCATAGCGACGGCCGTAATCAGCCCGTCCCAGGGCCTGGAGGAGCTCGACCCTTCCGAAAGCGTCCCCCTCACGAGGAAGAACAACGACACGACCTACGCGCTGACGCAGAAATACCGGGGCCGCTGCCTGGGCTCCGCCGCGCTGCCGGTCAAGGACGTGGCCGCCTCCTGCAAGGAGCTCCAGCGCTGCGTGGACGAGCTCGGCTTCGTGTGCTGGCATACGCACTCGAACTACTCGGGCGAGTCCATCGAACAGGAGAAATTCATTCCCATATTCGAGACCGCCGCAGAGCTGGGGGTATACATATACCTCCATCCGACCCTTCCGCCCTACAGCGACCTTTTCGAATACGGCTTCACCTTCGCCGGGCCGGCGGCCGGCTTCACCGTCGATACCTACCTGGCCACCATGAAGCTCATCGTCAGCGGCGTCTTCGACCGCGTCCCGGACACCAGGCTGGTGCTGGGGCATCTCGGCGAAGCCATACCCTTCCTGCTTGACAGGATAGACAACAGGCTGAACTTCCTGCCGAACGACAGGATAAAGAACCGGAAAAAGCCCAGCGAGTACTTCCGCGACAACATCATGGTGACGACGAGCGGCAACATGTCCCCTGCGGCGTTCCGCTGCACGAAGGACGTGCTTGGGATCGAAAGCATCACCTTCGGCAGCGACTATCCCTATGAAAACATCGACGAAATGACGGACTACGTGAAAATGCTTGATCTGGCGGAGGACGAGAGGGAGCTGCTGTTTCGCGGGAACGCCGAGCGGCTGATGGGCGGGCGTTAGGCGGCTTCTGGGCGGGCGCTGGGCGGCCGCCGGACGGACACGCTATTTTTGCACATTATTGGCAGGGATCGTTTGGAGAAGGAGAGGCGCATGAAAGGCAAGATCGGTCTTGAGGAGCATTTTGCGATCCCCGAGACGCTGGGGGACTCAGAGAGGTATTTCCCAAAGGACGTGTGGCCCAGATTTTCCGCCAAGATACTGGATATGATGAATATCCGCATCGAGGAGATGGACCAGTACGGCATGGACATGATGATACTGTCGCTCAACTCGCCTGCGGTCCAGGCGATCTGCGATCCGGCGCGCGCCGTCTATGTCGCCAAGAAGGCGAACGACGCCATGGCGGAGGCGGTGGCCAAAAACCCCAGGCGCTTCAGGGGCTTTGCCGCCCTGCCCATGCAGGACGTGGACGAGGCCATCAAGGAGCTGCACCGCGCCGTGAAGGAGCTGGGCTGCGTCGGCGCGCTTGTCAACGGCTACTCGCAGATAGGCGACGAGGACACGTACAGATACCTGGATGACCCGATATACGAGCCCTTCTGGGCCGAGATCGAGGCTCTGGGCGTGCCCTTCTACATGCACCCGCGCGACGCGATGCCCTGCAACACGCATATGGTGGACGGGCATCCCTGGCTTGTCGGCGCGGCATGGACCTTCGGCGTCGAGACCGCGACGCATACGCTGCGCCTGCTCTGCAGCGGGCTTTTCGACAGGCATCCGGGCCTGAAATACATACTCGGGCACCTCGGCGAGACGCTGCCGTTCTGCATATGGCGCACCCAGAGCCGCATAGCCCGCGAGCGCAGGGGCATACCCGCCAAACGCCCCCTTTACGAGTATATGGCGGAAAATTTCTGGTTCACGACGAGCGGGCAGTTCCGCACGCCCGCGCTCTGGAACACGATAATGGAATTCAGCTCAAGCCGCGTCCTTTTCGCCACCGACTTCCCCTTCGAGGAGGTCAGCGACGCCTGCCTGTGGTTCGACGGCTGCGCAATGGGGGATCGCGACAAGATGCTGATCGGCCGGCAGAACAGCATCGATCTGTTCAAGCTCGCCGGCCTGTGACGCGGGCAGGGGGACCGCGCAGCTGGGTCGTTTAGTTGGCTGGATCGTGCAGCCGCGTTGATGAATGGAGGGAACGCCATGTCCAGAAAACACTTCTTTTTCCTTTTGCTGGCCTTGCCGCTCGCGCTGCTGCCGCTTGCCGCCTGCACGGGCGCTACCGAGGAAAGCCCGCCTGCGGCGGCGGAGACGGCCGGGCAGGACGAGGCGCCCGCCGACAGCGGCGAGGATCTCGGCGACCCTGTGGAGCTTAATCTTGGGCATCTGTTCCCCACCACCGACTACCGAGGCATGGCCATGCAGAAGTTCGTTGACCTCTGCAGCGAGTATTCGGGCGGGAACATCTCCATAACCGTATTCCCGTCCCAGACCCTCGTTACCTCGCAGGACGCCCTGAAGTCCACCGCCAGCGGCGTGGCCGACATAGGCATGGGGGCGCTGTCGTTCAACGTGTCGGAGGTGCCGGCCCTCGCGCCCCTGGACATCCAGGGCATATACGACCCCGACTATTTCTGGGAGACCTACGAGATCATCAAGCCGACGCTGAACAAGATACTTGAGACGCAGAACCAGAAATGCCTGATGATATTCGACGAGACCGACTCGGTGTTCTACCTGAACAAGAAGAACCAGCGGGAGGTCCACGCGGCTGCCGACATCAAGGGCCTGCGCCTGAGGGACCACGGCATGTGGATAGGCAAGTCCATCTCCGCCTGGGGCGCCTCGCCGCAGACCGTAATGCCGGCCGACATAGCGGTGGCCCTCGAAAAGGGCACCGTGGACGGCGGCTTCACGGGCTGGGGCTTCGTAAACTCCTATAGGTGCTTCGAGAACGCCCCCTACATCTCCTACGCCAAGATAGCGAAGTCGTGCTGGTCCCCGATGGCGATAAACCTCGACGTCTGGAACAGGCTCAGCCCTGGGCAGCAGGAGATAATGACCAGGGCCGCAGAGGAGGCGCAGGACTACGGCAAGGATCTCACAGAGGAGCAGTTTGAGGTGTTCAAGGGCGAGGTCGAGAAATCCGGCGGCACCATATACTACCTGACGCAGGAGGAGAACCAGGCGTTCGTGGACGCCGCCGCGCCACTGATCGAGGAGTGCCGGGGGACCTCCGGCGAACTGGGCAACGAGCTTATCGACGCGCTGCTTTCGGCGCCTTCCAACTATAGGTAGGCGGCATAGAGCCTCCCGAAAAAGGAGTTGCCCATGTTCTTGAGAAAGTTCAACAGGATATGCGGGTACGCGGCCGGCGCCATCATACTGCTTTCCGCGCTGGTCATAATGTACGACGTCGTGTGCAGGTACTTCTTCAACGCCCCGTCGCTCTACGCGCCGTACATAGCGGCCTTCCTCATGCTCGGCGCGGTGTTCATCGGGACGGGCTACGCGCTTCAGGCCGGCGGGCACGTCTTTGTCGAGCTGCTAGTGGACAAAATGCGGCCGGCCCTGCGGCGCGTCTCGCTGACCATAGGCTACGCGTTCTCGATGGTCTTCGTGGGCGCCTTGACCAGGGCCTGCTGGCAGTTTTCCGTGAAGGCCGTGCAGAGCGGATGGAAGGCGCAGGGGAACCTGCCCATCCCGTCGGTCATCCTGTACGGCGTTATGACCTTCGGCTCGGCCCTGCTGCTCGCGACGCTCGTAATGATGATAGTCGAGCTTTGGAGGGGCAGGGTGGCCGCCGACGGCCGCGTGCGCGAGGACGGGGGCGCGGCTGCGGAAAGGGTGGGCGCGAGTGGATAGCCTCATAACCATCGTCGTGATATTCGTCATACTGATAGCGGTGCTGTTCATGGGCACGCCGATAGGCATGGGCATCGGCTTTTTGGGCGTGGCCGGCATCCTGCTGTTTCTGAACCCGACGCTGCTTCAGCAGCTATGCACGATCACCTTCAACCAGTCCACCAGCGTCACGACGCTCATGATCCCGCTGTTCATACTTATGGCGGAGTTTCTCGCGAACTCCAACATGGCGGGCGATCTGTTCGAGGTGATAAACCGAAGGCTGAGAAGGCTCCCCGCGAACATGGCGATAGCCAGCATCGTCACGAGCGCGCTGTTCTCGGCGCTCTGCGGATCCGCACCCGCCACAGCCGTGACCATAGGGCGCATAAGCATACCCACGATGCTCAGGAAGGGCTACAGCCCGAGCCTCGCCGGCGGCACTCAGGCCGCCGGCGGCAACCTCGGCATACTCATACCTCCCTCGATCAACTTCATACTCTACGGGGTCATAACGGAGACCAGCGTCGTAAAGCTATTTATGGCCGGCGTGTTTCCGGGCATCATGATCGCGGGCATCATGATCGCGTATGTCCTGGTGCGCAGCAGGCTGGACCCCGGCATGATCGTGCCGCCAAAGGACGACGCCGGCGCCGAGAGGGAAAAGAGCATAAGCCTGGGCTTCGACGTAATCACCGTCGTGCCCATGCTCGCGCTGATCGCCCTGATATTCGTCGTGCTGTATTCGGGCGTGGCCACCGCGACGGAGAGCGCGGCAATAGGCGTGATAGGCGCCGTCTTTGTGGTGTCCATACAGAGAAGGATGAACATGGGCGTGTTCAGGAAAACCCTTCTCCAGGCCACATCGACGACGTGCATGATACTTTTCCTGATGTTCGGAGGCCTCGTCTTCGCGCTGTTCCTGACGGTGCAGGGCCTTCCGCAGGAGCTGTCCGACATAGTCATAAACGCCAGCCCCAACAGATGGATCACCTTCGTGGTCGTCAACATCATCTTCCTGATCCTGGGCTGTTTCATGGAGCCTTTGAGCATAATGCTCATAGTGCTGCCGTTCACCTTCCCCTTCCTGAAGGCGCAGGGCTTCGATCCCGTCTGGCTCGGCGTCATACTGACGATCAACTGCGCCATAGGCATGATCACGCCGCCCGTGGGGATGAACCTCTTTGTGCTGCGCGGGGCGACGGGGATACCGATGGCGCAGATCATAAGGGGGGTCCTGCCGTACATAGCCATATTCGCCGCAGCCATAGTCATCATATGTTTCTTCCCGCAGGTGGCCACCTTCCTTCCCGACAGCATGGACTGAGGAACTGCGGAAAACGCCAGCCGGCGCGCGCCGTTTCGCCCGTCTGGCAGGCAGATATCCAGGCCCCGCATACAGGCCTCCCGCGTACAGGCGGGGCGCGCGCAAAAGCCGGGGGGCGCGGGGGAATCCCCCGCGCCCCCCCGCCCAGTCCGCGCGCCGTCCGGGCGGATGCCCATGCGCCTGCGCCGCGAGCCGCCCCGCCGCCTGCCCATGCGCCTATGCCTCGCGCTGCCGCTTTGCCGCGCGCCTACGTCACGCGCTGCCCGGCGCCCCGTCCCCCCCTTCGGACGCGCCGCGCTTCTTCCTCAGATGCTGCGTCCTCTCGTAAAAGCTGCGCACGCTCATCCCGCAAAGCCCTGCGGCCTCGGATACGCAGATCGCGCCTTGCCGCCAGCGGCTGTATATCTCGTCGAAGCGGTCGGGCAGGGGGCGCGGCGCCTTGCCGAAGCGCACGCCACGCGCCTTTGCGGCGGCGATGCCCTCCGCCTGGCGCTGGCGTATGTTCTCGCGCTCGAAGTGCGCGGCGAACGACAGCACCTGAAGTACCAGGTCGCTTATGAAGGAGCCGAGCAGATCCTTGGCGCGGGCGGTGTCGAGGAGAGGCATGTCGAGCACGCGTATGTCCGCCCCGATCTCGTCCGTTATGACGCGCCACTGCTCCTGGACGTCGTCATAGTCGCGCCCCAGCCTGTCGATGGATTTTACGATGAGCAGATCGCCTGCGCCAAGCCTCTTTACCATGCGGCGGTAGGCGGGCCGCTTGAAGTCCTTGCCGCTCTGCCTATCGACGTAGAGGTTTCGCTGCGGAATCGAAAACGGCGCCAGCGCTATGCGCTGCCGTTCGTCGTTCTGATCGGTTGCAGAAACACGGATGTAGCCAAAGATTTTCATAGTCGGTTCCCCTTTCCTGAATGTCTGCTGGTTTGCCTGCCGTTGGGGACGGCAGGCGCTTATGAATGCCTCCGCTGTCCGGCATCTGGCTTGGCAAAGCGGCAATTGCCGGAGCAACGATAGATGATTCCCACAGATAAGTATACTTATTCTAAAAAAACAAAATAATATGGGCTTTGGAAAAAAACGCTGGCGCTACCCCTCGGATAGCGCCTTTAATTGTGAAAGTTGCGTGAAGATTTCCAAGAGCGGCTTGACTTTTCTGTAATGTTAATGTAACATTAATGGGCAGGCGTCTTTTGGGCGATCTGCGTATGGCAGCAGCGGCGGATTTTTCGCCGCGCCGAATCGGTGACGCAAAACGGAAGGGAGGAATACGGAAAAGCAGGTTTTTGTTGCAGCGAGGTAGATGTTTATGGATTTGCTGAGATGTTTTCGTAAAATTCGGGATGCGGCCCCCCTGCGCAGGCCCGGCGAAGATTCAGGCATATATGGGGAAAAGGCCGGCGAGGACACCGCGCAGGCCGATATAAGGCTGGCCGCCGCAGCGTTTCTGCTGGCCGCCAGAAGACGGTCGGGAAGGGCTAGGCGCGTGCTGGCCGTCGTCACGCGCAGGGCGAAGCGCAGGCTGTTCATGGCGGCGGCCCCGGCGGCCAGGAAGCTCTGCGACGCGGCGGGCGGATGGGTCTTCGGCAAGGCGATTCCATCCCTTGCCAGGGCAAAGAGCGCGGCGGGATCGCTGCTTGTCAAGGCGGGAGACGCGGCAGGCCCGCCGATTGCCAAGGCCGTAAGCGCGGCGGGATCGCTGCTTGCCGGCGCGGCGTCCCTTGTTCGCCGGGTGGACAGGCGCGTGTGGATCGGCGCGGGCGGCTGCGGCGCGGCTGCCGTCGTCTGCGTGATGCTTGTTACGGCGCTGTCGGCGCCCAACGTGTGGAGCGTGACGCTCGACGGCGAGAACATAGGATATGTCATAGACGAGGCCGAGTTCGAGAGCGTCCTCGAGGGCGCGGAGCGGAGGATAGCGGAGGAGAACAGCGGCGTCAAGGTCCTGATAGACGATTCCGGCGTCGCCTGCGGCGAGTCGGAGAAGAAGATAAACAAGGTCGAGCTGCTTACCGCGGAGGCGCTTGCCGACAGGCTTGAGGGCGCCGGGCTGTGCAAGGCGGAGGCGTGGACCATAGGCGTAAACGGCGAGGCCATACTGACCTTGGCCTCGAAGGCCGACGCCGAGGCCGTCCTGTCCAGGGTGAAATCCAGCTACATCGGCAGCGGCTCCGAGCTGCTCGAGGCGGCCTTCGCGGAGGATGTCGCCCTAAGCCCGATCCCCGTCGATTTTGGCGAACCCACGACGGACGTGGACACGGCGGTGACCTATATCCTTACCGGCACGAAGGAGCCCAAGGTGTACACGGTCCAGGCCGGCGACACCTCCTGGGACATAGCCATAGCGAACCGCCTGAGCCAGGACGAGCTTGTGCAGGCCAATCCCGGCCTCATGCCGGAAAGGCTCAAGATAGGCCAGCAGCTGAATCTGTACGAGATCAAGCCCTACGTCACGATACGGACGGTGGAGCTCGCCACGTGGATACAGCCGATAGCGTTCGACACGGTCTACGAGAGCTCGGCCGAGCTTTACAAGGGACAGACGAAGGTCATAAGTCCCGGCGTGGCGGGGAGCCGCGAGATCAAGACGCGGATAACCAAGCAGAACGGGGTGGAGATCGAGGCCGTCGAGGTAGCTTCGGCCCTGACGGCGGAGCCGCAGACGCAGATAGCGGCCGTAGGCACGAAGTCCATAGCGACGTTCACCGGGACAGGCAGCCTTTCAAGCCCGGTCGGCAGGGTGGAGATATCCTCGGCCTACGGCGTGTCCAGGGGCGGAAGGCGGCACCAGGGCGTCGATTTCAGGAATCCCAAGGGTACCCCCATATACGCCGCGGACGACGGCGTCGTGACCGTCTCGAAATACTACAACAACGGCTACGGCAACCTCGTCGTGCTGAGCCACGGAAACGGCCTTGAAACCTATTACGCGCACTGCGACGCGCTTCTGGTCTCCGTCGGCGAGGTCGTGAGCAAGGGGCAGGCGATAGCGACGGTGGGCATCACCGGAAACGCCAGCGGATACCATCTGCATTTTGAGGTGAAGAAAAACGGCGTAAACCAGAACCCGATGAACTATCTGTAGGCGGGCGGGGCGGGGCGCCCCGATAAGATTTTCCATTCCGCTTGCCAAACCGCGGCAGAGCGGGTATAATCTAGGATAAAGAGCTCACATCGCCCATGTAACAAATGTTGCATGGGCTTTTTTTAACGCTTTGCTTCGCTGCGCGTTTATGATACAATGTTAAGGCAGGCGCGGACCTGCCTTTCGGTTTTTGTGCGCGCCGTGCCTGCCGCCGCGCCGCGCGCGGCGCCTGTCCGGCGGGGAGCAGGGGTGTTTGGGATATGGCATTCGGCAGGATAAGGGAGGACATAAACGCGGTCATAGACCGCGACCCGGCCGCCCGCAGCGGCGCGGAGGTGATTCTCTGCTATCCGGGCATATGGTCGATAATGCTGCACAGGCCCGCGCACTGGCTGTATCTGCGCAACGCGAAGCTGCTGGCGCGCGTCCTGTCGCAGACGGCCAGATGGCTCACGGGCATAGAGATACACCCCGGCGCGAGCATAGGGCGGCGCTGCTTCATAGACCACGGCATGGCCGTCGTCATAGGAGAGACTGCGGAGATAGGCGACGACGTGACGATATACCAGGGCGTGACGCTGGGCGGCACGGGCAAGGAGACCGGGAAGCGCCATCCGACGATAGGCGACCGGGTGGTGATAAGCACGGGCGCGAAGGTCCTCGGCCCCTTCAAGGTGGGCGACGACTCGAAGATAGGCGCGGGGTCCGTCGTGCTCGCGGAGATACCGTCCGGATGCACCGTGGTCGGCATACCCGGCAGGATAGTCAGGCGCGTTGGGCAGCGCACCGGCGACATGAACCAGATAGACCTTCCCGACCCCGTGGCCGCGGAGCTGGAATGCATGAGGGCCCGCATAGACGAGCTCGAAAGGCGGCTGCAGGCGGCGGGGCAGGCCGCACCCGGCGGCGGTGCGGCGGACGAGGACGCATAGATGAGGATATACAACACCCTTACGCGCAAAAAAGAGGAATTCGTCCCCATTGACGACAGGGAGATAAGGATATATGTCTGCGGGCCGACCGTATACAACTATTTCCACATAGGGAACGCGCGGCCCTTCGTCGTGTTCGACACGCTGAGGAAGTACCTCGAGTACCGGGGGAGGAAGGTCCGCTTCGTTCAGAACTTCACGGATATCGACGACAAGATAATAAACAGGGCGCGGGAGACGGGCGTCACGGCCGGCGAGGTCAGCGAAAGGTATATAGCCGAATATTTCCGCGACGCCGCAGCCCTGAACGTCGCCGAGGCCTCGGTCCATCCGAAGGTCACGGAAAACATGGGGGAGATAATCGATTTCGTGCAATGCCTCGTTGACAAGGGCTACGCCTACGAGGTCGACGGGGACGTGTACTACAGCACCCACAAATTCGGGGACTACGGGAAGCTTTCGCGGCAGAGGATCGAGGACCTCGCCGCCGGGGCGCGCGTCGATGTGGACGAGCGCAAGGCGGACCCGCTGGATTTCGCGCTGTGGAAGAAAAGGAAGCGCGACGACGAGGTGGCCTGGGACTCGCCCTGGGGCATGGGCCGGCCGGGCTGGCACATAGAGTGCTCCGCCATGTCCAAGAAGTATCTCGGCGACACCATAGACATACACGCCGGGGGGCAGGATCTGGCCTTCCCGCATCACGAGAACGAGATAGCGCAGTCGGAGGCGCGCAACGGCGCCCGCTTCGCCAACTACTGGATGCACAACGGCTACATCACAATCGATGACGAGAAGATGTCGAAGTCCGCGGGCAACTTCTTCACCGTAAGGGAGATACTCGACGAGTACGACGGCGAGACCATACGCTTTTTCCTGCTCTCGGGCCACTACCGCAGCCCCGTCAGCTTCAGCCGCGACATGATGGAGCAGGCAAAGGCGGGCCTTTCGAGGCTCCGCAACGCCAAGGCCACCCTGCGGCATCTGTCCGGGGCCGGCCCGGCCGCGATGGGCGAGGACGAGCGCAGCGCCCTTTCGGGCATGGCCCTGTTCAGGGAGCGGTTCATACAGGCGATGGACGACGATCTGAACACCGCCGACGCCGTCAGCGTGCTGTTTGAGCTGGTCTACGCCGTCAACACGGCGGTCAGGGGCGGCGCGTCGCCCGAATTCGCGGAGGGCTGCCTCGGGCTGCTCGACGAGCTCGCGGGCGTGCTGGGGATACTGCGTGACGGGGGGGAGGCCGAAGGGGGCGTAGACGCGGAGACCATGGCGCTCGTCGAGGAGAGGGAAAGGGCGCGCGGCGCGCGTGACTTCGCCCGCGCCGACGAGATCAGGGACATATTGAAAGGCAGAGGGATCACGCTTAAGGACACGCCGCAGGGCGTGCAGATAGAGCGTGGGTAGGCCGTTGGGAAGGCCGCTTTTCTGCAAAAAGGGGGATGCCGGGATTGGGCTCGCGAAGGCTGTGCTACGTCTTGATGGCTTTGCTCGTATGCATATGGGGCTTGGAGTACATATTCGCCAAGCAGGCGCTGGAGACCTTCTCGCCGCTCTCCCTTGTCTTCTTCAAGTACCTCGTCGGCTTTTTTGTGCTCGCCGCGGTCAAGCTTGCCGTGGACAGGCGCATAGCGATAAGGAAAAGGGAGCTGCCGGCCCTGGCGCTCTGCGCCCTGTTCGGCGACCTGATCTACTACTACTGCGAATACCAGTCGCTGGAATACATACCGGTGGCGCTCGTCACCATAATACTGTCGCTCGTGCCCCTGCTCTCCATGATAATAGAGGGCGTGGCGTTCAACAGAAGGCCGAACCTGCCGATGATCCTGGGGGCGCTGGCCTGCATGGCGGGCGTGGCGCTCGTCATAGGGGTGGACGTGGGCGAGCTGCGGGGGGACAGCGGCAAGGCGATAGGCTGCGCGCTCGCCGGGGCGGCCGTCGTGGCGTGGAATATATACAATTTTTTGACGGAAAGGCTCTCTGAGCGCTACTCGAGCCTCGACCTCACGATATACCAGCTCGTATGCACGCTTCTGATGCTCGTGCCGTACATCCTGGCCAACATGCCGGCGGCGGAGGATTTTACGGCCGGCGCCGTGGGAGGCACGCTGTATCTCGGCGTGTTCGGCGCCGCGATAGGCTTTTTCATATACGTGAAGTCTATTTCCGTGCTGGGCGCAACGCCCTGCGCGCTGTACTCCAATTTCCTGCCGGTGTCGGCGGCCGCGTTCGGCTGGATCTTTCTTGGCGAGACGCTCAGCGCGCTGCAGATCCTGGGCGGGGCCGTCGTGATTGCGTCCGCCTGCATGGTGATAGCGCAGAAGAACAGGCTGACGTCCCGCGCGAACGCCGGGTAGCAGCATGAAAGGAAGGCCGGGCCGGCCTTTGCTTTGCACAATGGGACAGCTCAGGAAAACAGGAAAAAGGCGGCGCAGGGGCGCGAGGATAGCCCTCCTGGGCGCCATCGTCGCGGCCGCGCTGCTCGCGCAGCCCTACGCCAAGGACGCGTGGCACATGCTGGGCCTTCAGATCGAAAGGCTTGGCGGCCCCGCCGTGTCGGACGAGGCTATAGGCCTGGAGCCTTCGGAAAATGGCCCGGCGCCCGGCGGCAGCGCGATCGGGGACGCCGGCGGCGTCGAGGCGTCCGAGGGCGCGGACGCCGCGCGGGCCGATGACACGCGGCAGGACGATCCGGGCGAGGGCGGGCAGGACGATCCGGAAGCCCTGGGCGGGCGAGGCGAAGCCGAAGGCGAGACAGGCGAGGGCGGGCGGGACGATTCGGAAGCCCTGAGCATGAGCGACGAGGCCGAAGGCGAGGACGGCGAGGCGGGCGAGGACGGGGGCGAGGACGGCGGCAGGGCGGAGGCGGAACCGGCAGGCAGGCAATGGGAGCCTGTCCCGCAGCCCAAGGATTACGGCTATCGCGAATATCAGGATCTTTACCCGGAACTCTACGCCAGCCGGCCTGCGGAGTGGTCATCCAGCGACATGACGGTCTTCCTGACCTTCGACGACGGCCCCACCGCCCACACCGGGCAGGCCCTGGACACGCTTCGGGACAAGGGCGTCAAGGCCACCTTCTTCGTAGTGGGCAGCTCGGTCAGGAAGCTTGGCCCCGAGGGCAAGGATCTGCTGAACAGGATGGTGGACGAGGGGCATAGCCTCGCGATCCATTGCGACGTGCATGACTACAGGCGCATCTACGCCTCCGTCGAGGCCTTCCTCGCCGACTTCAACGCGGCCTACGAGCTGATATACGAGGCCACAGGCGTGCATGCCGACATCTACCGCTTCCCCGGCGGGAGCGTGAACAGCTTCAACGGCCCGGTGCGCGACGAGCTTATCGGCGAGATGGAAAGGCGGGGCTTCACGTACTACGACTGGAACCTCACGGCCGGCGACAGCAGCCCGAACCTCACGGCCGATTCCGCCTACAGCAACGCGGTCTCGAAGGCCGGGCGCAAGAGCCGCATAATCCTGCTCATGCACGACACCAAAAAGCAGACCGTAAAAGCCCTTCCGAGGATAATAGACAGATACAGGGAGCTTGGCTATAGCTTCGAATGCCTTACCAACGAGGACAAACCGATAACGCTGTGACGGAGGACGCCTTGGATCTGCTGCACGGAAACACGGCTGCGCTCGCCTTCATAGGCGACGCGGCGTATGAGCTTTATGTGCGCAGGCACGTGATGGGGCTGGGCCTGTCCCATGCCGACAGGCTGCACGCGGCGGCCACGAGATACGTGCGCGCCTCGGCCCAGGCCGGCGCCGTCAAGCTCATGTACGACGGGCTTCCCGAGGGCGAACAGGCCCTCGTAAGGCGGGCGCGCAACAGGAAGACCGCCAACAAGCCCCGCAACGCGGATCCGGCGGAATACAAGTGGGCCACCGCCTTCGAGGCCCTGCTCGGCTATTACTGCGCGAGCGGGCAGGAGGACAGGCTGCGCGAGGCCGCCGAAACCGCGATAGGCATCATAGACGGCATGAAGTGAGACCGTTCGCGCCCTGCGGCGGTTTTGCCCGGACCGGGCTTTTGGGAGGGATGCATGAAGGCCATAGCGGCTGTGGACAGGAACTGGGGGATAGGGATGGACGGCGGGCTGCTGGCGCGCCTGCCCTCGGACATGGCCTATTTCCGCGAAAAGACCCTCGGCAGGACGCTGATAATGGGGCGAAAGACGCTTGAGGGCCTGCCGGGCGGCAGGCCCCTCGCGGGCCGCGCCACGCTGCTGCTCTCGAGGGATCCGGCATACAGGGCGGACTGCGAGGTGTTCGGCTCCGTCGAGGCCTGCCTGGCGCGCGTCGCGGGGCTCGGGGCGGACGAGGCGCTCGTCGCGGGCGGGGCGGAGATATACAGGCAGTTCCTGCCCTGGTGCGACGAATGCCTGATCACGAAGATAGACGCGGCCTTCCCTGCGGACAGGCATTTCGAGAACCTCGACGAAAGCGCGGCCTTCCAGCTTGCCTGGGAGGGGGAGGCGCTCAGCGAGAACGGCTTAAGCTACCGCTTTTCGGCCTACCGCAGGCTGGGCTTGGGGCCGGGCCGCGCTGCGGCGGAGGGCGGCGCGTGCGCCGGGGAGGGGCCGTGGCAAGGATAGCCGGCAGGAACCCCGTCCTCGAGGCGATAAAGAGCGGGCGCGGCTTCGACAGGCTGCTCGTGCAGAGGGACGCGGGGGGCTCCATGCTGAATCTGGTGCGGGAGGCACGGGCCCGAGGCATACAGATCAGCTTCGAGGACAGGCGCGCGCTTGACGGCCTGTCCGGCGGGGCCTCGCATCAGGGCGTCGTCGCCTTCGTGTCCGACTACAGCTACGCGGACATGGGCGACATGCTGAAGGCGGCCGCCGACAGGGGCGAGCCCCCGCTCATCGTCGTGCTGGACGGCATCGAGGACCCGCACAACCTCGGCGCCGTGATCAGGACGGCGGAGTGCGCGGGCGCGCACGGCGTCGTCATACCGAAAAGGCGGGCGGCCGGGCTGACGGATACGGTCGCGAAGACCTCGGCCGGCGCCATAGAGCACGTGCCTGTGGCGCGGGTGGGCAATCTGAGCCGCGCAATCGGAGAGCTGAAGGAGGCGGGGCTGTGGGCTGCGGCCCTCGACATGGGCGGCCAGCCGTATTTCGGCATGGACCTGACGGGCGGCCTGGCGCTGGTCGTGGGCGGGGAGGGCGCCGGCCTGGGCAGGCTGGTCAGGGAGAGCTGCGATTTCGCCGTGTCCATACCCATGAGCGGCAGGATCGGCTCGCTCAACGCCTCAAACGCGGCGGCGGTCCTGCTCTACGAGGCCAGGCGGCAGAGGTCAACGGGAAAAGGTGGATGATATCTTTCTGGAAAGCAGCGACGAGGAGCTGGCGGCGCTCGCCCAGGGCGGCAGCGACGAGGCGTCCGAATACCTGATAAGGAAGTACAAGGCGGAGGCGCGCGGCAAATGCCGCGTATATTTCATGCCCGGCGCCGACAACGACGACATAATGCAGGAGGGCATGATAGGGCTTTTCAAGGCGATAATGAGCTACGACGCGCGGCGCGCGGCCTCGTTCAGGACCTTCGCGGAGCTATGCATAAACAGGCAGATAATGACTGCGGTCAAGCGGGCCGGGAGGCAGAAGCACAGCCCCCTGAACACCTCCGTCTCGATAAACCGCCCCTCCTGCGAGGGCGAGGGCGGGGCGAGCATCGCCGACGCCATCGAGGACAGGGACGGCATGGGGCCCGAGGAATGCCTGCTGCTTAAGGAGGGCATGGACTACATAGACGCCAACTGGGGCGAGATATTCAGCGAGATGGAGCACAGGGTCTGGAGGGCCTGCCGCCAGGGCAAGAGCTGCGCGCAGATGGCGCGAGAGATGGGGAAAAGCCCCAAGGCCATAGACAACGCCGTCCAGCGCATGAAAAGGAAGCTGGAAAGGCATTTCAGCGCGAACAGATGAGCGCCGGCGCGAATAATGCGATCAGGCTATTGCCTTTCCCGCCCCTGCTGTGGTATGATAGCCTTGTCGGCACATTTGTGCATATACAGCTGCGAAAAGGGTATGGTTTTAGGAGGCAAGCCGCCGCTTTGGGGCTTCAGCCAAAACTGCCCGGCGTTCCCGCCGAGCAGCAATCAAAATATTGCTCCGCCGATTAAATGTTGCGCTGAATTGGCGAGATAGTTTGGCGGCTTGCGAGGCGCAAAACGCAGGCGAACCCGTAGGTTCGGCGAGGCTTTGCAACGAAGCAAGGCGTCA
>JAISXZ010000076.1 GCA_031270275.1 Eubacteriales Family XIII. Incertae Sedis bacterium
TGGCGGCTTGCGAGGCGCAAAACGCAGGCGAACCCGTAGGTTCGGCGAGGCTTTGCAACGAAGCAAGGCGTCAAAATAGCCGCCAAGACGCGCAATGTTTAGTCGGTGGAGCAATAAAAGCTGCTTGGCAGGGAGGGGGCGCAAGCCCCCTCCGGCGCATCATCTCCCGTCTGCGGCAGGCCGTCCACCCCCGCCCCGCGCCAGCCGTCAGGCCGAGAAGTCGAGGGAGAGGTAGGCCTCGTTCTTGTCGTCCTGCGTGACGCCGAGGTAGCGCCTCGTTACGGCGAAGGAGCTGTGGTTGTATATCTCCATTATGACTGCGGGCGAGATGCCGGACTTCCACGCGTGGTAGCCGAAGGTCTTGCGCAGGGAGTGGCACGAGACCCTGCCCTGCAGCCTGACGGCCTCTGCGGCGTCGCGGACCAGGCGGTAGGCCTGCACCCTGCTGATGGGCTTGCCCGTGCGGGGGTTCTCGATCACGAACCCGCCCCTCCTCGCGGCCTCCGCCGCATGCAGCGACAGGGCGCGGACCGCGCTCTTGCACAGGGCGATGATCTTCGTCTTGCCCGTCTTCGCCTCGGAGACGGCGACGCATTCGCGGACGCGGCGCAGCTCGAAGTCGTACACTTCGTCCCACCGCAGATTCAGCAGGTCGCCGATGCGCAGGGCGGTGTGGATGCCGAGCACGATGAGGCAGTAGTTGCGCATCTGCCCCTGCCTGAAGTAGTAGCCCGCGAGCTCGCGGACGTGGCGGCTGTCCCTGATAGGTTCGGTCGTTGCCATATTATTGCCCTCCTATTGTCTTTTAAGGCCGTGAGGCACAGTCTGCCCTGCGCGGCCTTTTCCCTGTTGCGGTCCTGATGTGGCCGATACCTTTTCGGTTTCCCTCGCTGCCTCGTCCCTGCCCTCCTCCCGTTTTTGTTTTCAATTTCATTATATATTTTAGCATGTAACGCTGTACAGGAATGTTACATGTTGATGCGAAGCGGGGCGGCGGGCGAAGCCCTTGACCTCGCGGAATACCCTTTTGTCTAAAAAACGGTCTAAAAACTTGCAGATTTTCATAAAATAGCTTTGCCAAACTTGTCAATTGGTAGTATAATAACCGCAGGGAGCGCGGTTATTGTACAGATTGAAGTGCCGTGCGATTTTTTCGCCTTCGGCGAAAACGCACATGGCAGATACAATAAACGCTTCGCTTTGCTCCGCGTTCATTGTATAGATCACGGTGCCATCACATTTGGGCTGCGGGTTTTCGTCGCCCTCGAGCAGATGGGTTTCAGGCGGGTTGATATATGATAGCGCACGCTTCGGTTTCGCGGGACGGCGGCCGCGCCGTAAACGAGGACAGCATCGGCATAGTCCAGGAGGGCGATTCCTTCCTGTTCCTGCTTGCCGACGGCCTGGGAGGGCACGGGCGCGGCGAGGTCGCGTCCAGGCTCGTCGTCGATGAGGCGGCAAGGCTGTTCATGGGCGGCTGGCCCGGCCTGGGCGACTGCTTCCAGCGCTGCCAGGACAGCCTGGCGGCGGAACAGCTCAGGCTGGGGGCGATGAACGAGATGAAGACCACCCTGGCCGGCCTTGAGATAGGCGGCGGCTTCGCCCAGTGGTGCCATGTGGGCGACTCCCGCGTCTACCGCTTCGTGAAGGGGAAGAACGTGTCGAGGACGCTCGACCACAGCGTCCCGCAGATGCTCGTGATGTCCGGCGAGATAAAGGAGCGGGACATACGGGGGCACGAGGACCGCAACCGCCTGCTGCGCGTTATGGGCATGGAATGGTCCAGCCCCAGGTACGAGCTTGGCGCCAGGCAGCCCCTGGGCAATAACGAAAGCTATCTCCTGTGCAGCGACGGATTCTGGGAGCTGATACTCGAGCGGGAGATGGAAAGGCTGCTGAAGGACTCGCCGGATCCGGGCGCGTGGATCGAAAGGATGGAGGCGGAGGTCCTGAAAAACGGCAGGGGCGTCCACATGGACAACTACTCGGCGATTGCCGTATACCTGCGCGGCTGATCCTGGCGCGCGGCGGTTGAGCGGCGACAAGCTGAGCGGCGGCAATATGTGAGGGACGGCGGAAATGCGGCTTTGCATGGGATGCATGAACGAATATGACGAGGGCTTCAACATCTGCCCTTCCTGCGGCTATGTCGAGGGCACGCCCGCGAAGGAGGCCTATCACCTCCAGCCGGGCAGCATACTCAACGGTAAGTACATAGTCGGCAGGGCCCTCGGCTACGGCGGCTTCGGCGTGACCTACATAGGCTACGACGCGCAGCTCGGCCGCAAGGCCGCCATAAAGGAGTACATGCCCAGCGACTTTTCCACGCGCATGCCGGGCAGCAGCGCCATGAGCGTGTACAGGGGCGATGCCGGGGTCGAGTTCGCGGCCGGCCTGCAGAGCTTCGTCTACGAGGCCCAGCGCCTGGCGAAATTCAGCGCGCTGCCGGGCATAGTCGCCATCTACGACAGCTTTTCCGAGAACAACACCGGATATATAGTCATGGAGTACCTGGAGGGCATGACCGTAAAGGAGGTCCTTGCCCAGGACGGCCCCTTCGGGTTCGACAGCGCCCTCGGCATCATCCTCAGCATACTGAAGCCGCTGAAGGAGGTCCACGCGGCGGGGATAATACACAGGGACATCGCCCCCGACAACATCTTCCTTACGGTGGGCGGCGGCGTGAAGCTCATAGACTTCGGCGCGGCCCGCTACGCGACGACGCTGCACTCAAAGAGCCTTTCCGTGATACTGAAGCCCGGCTACGCGCCGGAGGAGCAGTACCGCAGCCATGGCAGCCAAGGGCCCTGGTCGGACGTCTACGCCATAGCCGCCACCTTCTACAAGATGCTTACGGGCGTGACGCCGGACGAGGCCATGGATCGCCGGATGGACGACCGGCTTAAGGAGCCGTCCGCGCTCGGCGTGAGCATCCCCAAGCCCGCCGAGAACGCGATAATGAACGCGCTCAACATAAACGTGGAGGACAGGACGCAGTCCGTGGAGGAGTTCGAGGCGGCGCTGGCCTCGTCGGACGTCACGAGGAACAAGGTCAGGCTAAAGAGGGCCGACTCGGGCCGGTTCCCGCTGTGGGCCAAGATCGCGTCCGGCGCGGCGGCCGTCGCCATAGTGGCCATCGGGGCCCTGGCGGCGTCGGGCGCGTTCAGCAGCGGGCCGGAGGACGCCGGCGTGTGGAGGCCGGACGAGGGCTACGTCGCGGCCCCCGGCGTTATAGCGTGGCAGCTGGACGAGGCCCAGGCCAAGGTCGAGCAGGCCAGCCTGGTATTCCAGATAACGGACAAGATGTTCGACAGCTACGTGGCGAAGGATCTCGTCCTGCGCCAGGACCCCCAGCCGGGCATAGAGACGTCCATAGGCGCCATATTCAGCGTGGTCGTCAGCGGGGGCGCCGAGAAGATACCGCTCAAGGACGTCGTTGACATGTACAAGGACGACGCCGAGGCCGAGCTTAAGGCGCTCGGCTTCAGCAACGTGGCCTTTCTGGAGGAGTTCAGCCAGACGGCGCCAGGCGCGGTGCTGAAGCAGGCGCCGGCCCCGGACAGCGAGATATCGCCCGACACGCTCGTGACGCTCATAATCTCCAGAGGCCTCGAGGGATCGGGCCTGGATGTCGAGTCCATGCTGGCGCCCAACCTGGTCGGCATGAATTTCAGCGAGGCGAAATACCTGCTCGGCGGCATGGGGCTGTACATAGCGAAGGGCAAGGAGATATACAGCCCCAGCGTCCCCAAGGACCAGATAACGGCGCAGAGCCCCGGCGCGGGCGCCACCCTGAACACCGGCGACTCGGTCATGGTCACGGTGAGCCTCGGCGGCGAGAGGTCGGTGCCGGACGTGCAGTACAAGACGGAGGCGCAGGCGCGGAAGATGCTCGCGGACGCGGGCTTCTCCGTCCAGGTCCGCTACGAGGAGAGCGCGTCCGTGCAGAAGGGCAACGTCATAAGCCAGAACGTCCGCGCGGGCAGCAGGACGGTCATGAACAGCTCCGTTACCATCACGGTCAGCTCCGGCAGATCGGCGACGGCGGCGGCGACGGTCACGATCCCCAGCGTGGTGGGCAAGTCCAAGAGCTCGGCCTCCAGGACCCTCACGGATCTGGGGATGAGGGTCGCTGTCGTCGAGGAGTACAGCGCGACGGTCGCGAAGGACATCGTCATATCCCAGAGCGCGGCGGGCAGCGGGGGCACGCCCGGCGCCACGGTCACGATAAAGGTCAGCCTGGGCAAGTCCCCGGCGGCGGCCGAGGAGGCCAAGGTGCCTGGCGTGGCGGGCAAGTCCGAGCAGGAGGCCCGGTCCGCCCTTCAGGCCGCAGGGTTCAGCGTGCGCTCCAGCGAGCAGTACAGCGACTACATAAAGGCGGGCGTGGTGATATCGCAGGACATCCCCTCGGGCACGATGGCCGAGAAGGGGATGACGATAAGCATAGTCGTCAGCAGGGGGCCCGAAAAGGCGCAGCAGTCGCCCGTGCCCGACATCACCTGGTACAGCGAGAGCACGGCCAAGACGACGCTGATATCGAGCGGGTTCCTGGCGGGCACCGTGGGGACCGCGTACAGCGACAGCTTCCCCATAGGCACCGTCATCAGCCAGAGCCCATCCTCCGGCACGATGCTGGATCACGGC
This sequence comes from Eubacteriales Family XIII. Incertae Sedis bacterium, assembly GCA_031270275.1. Classification (GTDB taxonomy): domain Bacteria; phylum Bacillota; class Clostridia; order Peptostreptococcales; family Anaerovoracaceae; genus JAISXZ01. Next base: position 4,645 of record JAISXZ010000076.1, read on the forward strand.
CAGAAGGTCAGCTTCGTGCTCAGCCTGGGCCCGCAGAAGGTCGCCGAGCTTTCGTCCATCTACATAACGAGCTATCCGACGAAGCAGGAGTACCTGATAGGGGAGTCGCTCGCCACCGCCGGCCTCGTCGTCCAGGCCTACTACAGCGACGGGACCTCCAAGAACGTGACGTCCTCCTGCAGGTTCGGCAGCTTCAGCTCCTATTCCGCAGGCTCAAAGACGGTGACGGTCTCGTATTCCGAAAAGACGCTTACGCGCACGGCGAGCTTCACGGTGACGGTCAGGAACGCCCCCGCGGTGGATACAGTCACATGGCAGACGAGCCGCCCGCCAGCGGTGGCGGGATACACCATCGAGGAGCGCCATGAATACCGCTACAGGGACAGGGAGACGACGACCGGCACCACGCAGCAGATGAGCGGATGGACCCTGTACGACACCCAGCAGTCCGGGGGGACCTGGAGCGAGTGGCAGCCCTCCGAGCCGCCTTCCGCCCCGAACAGGCAGACGGAGTCGCGCGAGGTGCCGGAAAGCGTCACGGTGTACCGCTACGAGCGCTGGGTGTACGACAACCCGGAAACGGGCGCGACGGAGTATCTGCCGAGTCAGCCGGCGGGCGGCGGCACCCGTGAGTCGATCGAGAGGAACAGCCCGCTTCCGGCGGCGGACGGCGGCTACTCGGACGGCGGCAGCATATACTACAACCAGAGCGAGGGAGTCGTGCAGTTAGGCACGAAGACCGAATGGCGCTACCTCGACGCGGCCGCCACGTACTATTTCGAGCGGTGGGGCGCCTGGTCCAGCTGGATGGAGGGCTACGGCCCCCAGTCCACGGCGGACAGGGCGGTCGAGACGCAGACCCTGTACAGATATCGGGGGAGCTGATCAGTGGCGATACAGAGATGCGATAAGGGCCATTTCTATGATGATGTGAAATACGGTTCCTGCCCGCACTGCTCCGAGCTCGAGCCCGAAAGCGGCGAGGACAGCAGGACCGTGTCCCTCGGCGTGTCCTCCGGCCAGGGCCCTAGCCCGGCCAGCAGGGAGCTGCAGGCCCTCGTGCGCGACGAGAGGACCGTTAGCCTCGGCGGCGGGGGAGTGGCCGGCCCGGATCCCGTCGTCGGCTGGCTCGTCTGCGTGGAGGGGCCGGAGAAGGGGCGCGACTACCGCATGCATTCGGGCAGGAATTTCGTGGGCCGCTCGCTGCGCATGGACGTGTCCATAGCCGACGACAGCGCGATAACGCGCGAAAACCACTGCTCCGTCGTGTACGACCCCAAGGACGGCCTGTTCTTCGTCGTGCCCGGCGAGGGGACCAACACCTACTTCAACGGCACGAGGCTCGTCGGCCCTGCTGCCATAGATGACGGCGACATGGTGCGGATAGGGGACTCGGCCTTCTGCTTCGTCGCCTATTGCAAGGGAGAGAGAAGATGGCTTTAGAAAGGCGCGCAGAAGCCGCGCGGCGCGGATCGCCGAAGGCCGCCCGTAGGCCGGCGGCGCTTGTGGCGGCTCTGGCGGCCTTCGCCCTCTGCCTGCCGATGGCGGCGGGCGCGACAGGCGCGGGCGCGACGGCGGCGGACGGCCCCGCCATAGAGCAGATACACGTGGACGGGCCGAACGAGATACGGGCCTACATCCGCGCGGACGGGCCGATTTCGCCGGACAGCTTCACGGCCGCGATGGGCGACGGCAGGCTGGCCTCCGACGTCGTCGCGATGGACGTCGAGGCGCTCGCCGATCCCGGCGCCTGCATGTACATCTTCCTGGTGGACGTGTCAAAGAGCGTGAGCCAGGAGCAGATGGACACGGCCAGGCGCGCCATAGGCGAATTCTACGAGGGCTCGGTGCGGCAGGGCCTCGACCGCTTTGCCCTGATACCCTTCGGCGACATCGTGTACTACGGCGCGGAGTATGGGCGGCGCGGCTTTCTGGCAGGCGGCGAGGACCCGGATGAGGCCATGGCGGCGATAGGCAGGCTGGACCGCAGCGACAGCCAGACGGCCTTTTACAGCGCGGTCAGCAGGGCGGTCGAACTGGCTTCTGGCGGCGGGGGCCTGCCCGAAAGGAAGGCCATCATAGTCCTGTCCGACGGGGATGAGGATCCCAGGTACAAGGAAAACGACAACTGGCCCTATGAGGACATCGAGGCCAAGCTGAAGATCGGTTCCGAGGCGGGCGGCGTCCCCGTCTACTCCATAGGCCTGAGCCCGAGGTTCGACATTGGCGCCGATTGGGACAATTTTCAAAGAATGAGCAAGGCCAGCGGCGGAAGGTTCTGGGAAGTGCCTCTCGGCGCGGATATAGGCGAGGCCTTCGACGCGCTTAAGGCTTCCGTGCTCGGCGTCAGCGTGCTGCGCCTGACGGCCCCGGACCTGGGCGCGGACGCGGCCGGCTACTCCCTGAGCATAAAGCGCGACGGCGCCGATGTCCTGCCGGCGCCCCTGCCCATAGAGCCCTCGGAGGAAGACGGCGCCGACCCCGAAGTGGGTTCGGTAGAGCAGCTTGAGGGCAGGGAAGGGATACGCGTGCGCTTCAGCGAAAGGCTTGATCCCTCCCTCGCCGGCGACATGGCGAACTATCTCGTGAACGACGCCGGCGGCGCCAGCGTCGCCGTGAAGGGCGTGCAGTACGCCGTCGAGGACGGCGCCGGCTGCAGCGAGCTCATATTCGAGGACAGGCCCTACAGCGGCGCCTATACGCTGAGCCTGCTGGGGCTTGCGGACTACGCGGGCCGCAGCGTGAGCGACGTCCCGGTCCCGTTCGAGTACGAGGGCGAGGCCGTAGCCATGAAGTATCTCCGCGACTACTGGTGGGCCGTCCTGATCGTCGCCATAGCGGCCATAGCGCTGATAGCGCTGAGGGTGTCGTACTCGGTCCTGCGGAAAAGGAAGGGCCTCGTGAAGATAGAGGGCAAGGTCGGCTTTGGCGACGCAGTCGAGTTCCGCCACGAGTTCGAGACCCCCGAGACGAAAAGGCTCTGCCTCATAGTCACGGACACGCGGGGCGACGCCCAGAAGGTGGAGCTCGACGTCAACAAGAGCGCCTTCGTCGGCAGATCCAAGACGAACAACCTCAGCTTCGACGACGACAGCATGTCGCGCCAGCACTTCGTCATCGAGGCGGATGGCGACGCCTTCTTCGTCACCGACCTCCAGACCACGAACGGCACATTCCTGAACGGCGTGCGCCTCTCCGGGAAGCGGAGGCTCGAACACAACGACGTGATCACGGCGGGGCGCGAAAAATTCGTTTTCAAGGCCACCTAGGGTTCGCCCTGCGCCCGTCTGGCGCGCCAGCCAGGCGGCCCCGATCAAAGCCCTGTGCGCCAAGCAAGGAGGAAGCATGGCCGCGCCATTCTGCCCAAACTGCTTCGCCATCCCGTACGACGGAGGCAAATGCGGCAAATGCGGATACATAGCGATACAGCTGCAGCAGTCCGACACGGCGCTGCCGCCCGGCGTGACGCTTGGCGGAAGGTACGTGGCGGGCCGCGTCCTGGGCATAGGCGGCTTCGGCGTCACCTATATAGCGAAGGACCTGCAGTCCGGCGCGATCCGCGCCATAAAGGAGTATTTCCCGTCCGCCCTGGCGGCGAGGGCGCACGGCGGCCAGGTGGAGGCCAGCAGGGCCGACAGCGGGAGGGCCTTCGATCACGGGCTTAAGGTCTTCGACAACGAGGCCGCGTTGCTGGGGGAATTTCTCGGCGAGCAGCGGATAGTCCAGGTGTACGGCCAGTTCTCCGAGAACGGCACGTCGTATTTTGTCATGGAGTACCTGGACGGCCTCAGCGTGCGCGCCCTGTCAAAGAACATGGGGGGCGCCGTGCCGCTGGATTTTGCCTACGAGATACTGAACAGCACGGCCGAGGCGCTGAGGTGCGTCCATGGGCGGGGTCTGCTCCACAGGGACGTCAGCCCCGAAAACATATTCCTGACGAAGGACGGCCGCATAAAGCTCATAGACTTCGGCGCGACGCGCTACTTCGTCGGGGAGATGAGCAAGAGCCTGTCCATCATACTTAAGCCGGGCTTCGCCCCGCCGGAGCAGTATTCGAGCAAGGGCAACCAGGGGCCCTGGACCGACGTGTACGCGCTTGCCGCGACCTTTTACAGCATCGTTTCGGGGAAGCGGCTGCCGGAGGCGCCGGACAGGCTTTCGGGGAAACAGCTGCCGCGCCTCGACGAGCTGGCGCCTGCGGCGGGGCCGAGGCTTGCGGAGGCCCTGGACGCCGCGCTGCGGCTGGACTACAGGGAGCGCTTCCAGAGCGTGGACGCCTTCATGGCGGCCGCGGGCCAGGCCATGGCGGCGGACGGGCCGGGGCAGGACAGGGCGGCGGACGGGCCGGGGCAGGGAAGGACGCTCGCGGGCGGCGGGCCGCGGGCTGCTGATGGGCCGGGGATGATGGGCGCGGGCGGCGTCGCCGGCAATCCCTGCGTCGTCGTCACGGGGGGGCCGCTGCGCGGGAACAGATGGCCGATCCCCCAGAACATGGACATCATGATAGGGAGATCGTCGGATCTGTGCAACATAGTCATAGACGACCTCAATATAAGCCGCAGGCACTGCGTCATAAGGTACGACGCTGGGAACGGCGTTTTCCGCATAAAGGACCTTTCCTCGAACGGCACCTTCGACGCGGCCGGGGGACGGTACAGGCAGGGCGAGTGGGCGGCGCTTCCGCCGGAGAGCAGCTTCTACCTCTCCACGGCGGAGTTTGCGATGAAGGTGGGGCTTGAATGATCGATCTGTTTGAAAGGCTCGGCCTGCGCGACGGGGGCTCGCCCGCGGACGCGGGGCGCGGGGCGGATGCGGAGGCGGAAGCGGAGGCGGAGGCCGCCGAGGCGGCGGGGGATGCCGGCGTGGACGGCGAGGCCGCCCTTGCGGAGATAACCGAGAAGGCGGACAGCTTCGTCGTCGTCCTGACCGCGAGCGGCACGCACATAGGCACGCGGGAATACCAGCAGGACGCCCTGTACGTCTCCGACACCGTATGCTTCAGGCGAGGGGAGGACCCCCGCGTGCTGGGCGTCCTCTGCGACGGCATGGGGGGCATGGAGAACGGGGGCGACGCGAGCCGCCTCGTCGTGGAGGCCCTGGCCAGCAGCCTGCCCGAGATAAGGGGCTGCGAGGACATACACGCCTTCTTCCATGACGCCATACGCGTCCTCGACGCCGAGATATCGGCGCGCTACGGGAGCGGCTCGTCGGGGACCACGCTGACCGCCGCCGTCGTGGAGGGCAACCGCCTTTACTGGGCCTCGGTCGGCGACAGCCGCGTCTACATACTGCGCGGCAAGGAGATGGTCCAGGTGACGCGCGACCACAACTACATGCTCAAGCTCCAGGACGAGGTCAGCCGGGGCCTCATAACCGGCGCGGAGGCGGAGGCCGACCCCAAGAAGGAGGCCCTGATAAGCTATATAGGCGCGGGCAGCGTTGACCTTATAGACAGCAACCGGGAGCCGTTCACGCTCATAAGCGGCGACATAGTGCTCATGTGCAGCGACGGGCTTACGAAGTCGCTGAGCGACGAGGAGATAGCGGACATCATCTGCGAGCACTACGGCGACGTAAGGGAGACGGCGAGGCTGCTGCCCCTGTACGCGTTCGACAGGGGCGACGGCTCCAAGGACAACACCTCGGTCATCCTAATCCAGTACCTGGAGTGATCGCCTAAAAGTCCTGACTGATGTTTAGGGAATGGCAAAAAGAAAGGAGTTTTGAATGTTACTTACGAAATGCGGCAGCGGGCACTTCTACGACGCGGAGAAATACGCGCAGTGCCCCCATTGCGGCTCGCAGGGCGGAAGCAGCGGCGAGCAGACCGTGGCCATGAGCCGCAACGACAGCGTTACCGTCGCGCTGACGCAGGGCGACGCCATGTCCGGCCCCAGCCCGGAGGGCGTGTCCTCCCTGAAGGAGGCCGTGCAGAAGGCGACGGTCGGCGGCACGCCCATACCCTCCGACGGGGACAGCGTCACCGTGAGCTACTACAGCAAGTCCATAGGCGCGGAGCCCGTCGTCGGCTGGCTGGTCTGCGTCGAGGGCAGCCACATAGGCGAGGACTTCAGGCTGAAGTCGGGGCGGAACTTCATAGGCCGCTCCAGCGGCATGGACGTCCCGATCACGGGCGACTCCACGGTGTCCCGCGAGAAGCACGCGATCATGGTCTACGAGCCCAAGAAGCACATCTTCCTCGTGCAGCCCGGCGAGGCGAAGGAGCTGTGCTATCTCAACGACAGGGCCGTGCTGTCGCCGGAGGAGGTGAAGATCAACGACGTGGTGACGGTGGGCGCCACCAAGCTGATGTTCTTCCCCTGCTGCGGCGAGGTCTTCAACTGGGACATGGTGAAGGCGGACAAGGAGAAGGACAAGGACGATCAGTGACATGAAATCGGCCGGCCGGCGCGCATCCTGCGCATCGGCACGATAAGGGGCCGTCACGAAAATTTCGTAACGCGCCCTAATTCTGAATGCGAGGTGACACACAATGGAAGATCTGCTGTATGAGGCCCTGCTTGATTCCTACGGATCGAGCTACGGCGGCTACGGGGACTACGGTCTCTATGGGGACTCGGTTTTCGGCGACATCTTTGGCGCCCTGGCCGGAACGGCCGTGATCGGGGTAGGCTACATAATATTCTGGATCGCGCTGGCTGCGGTTTTATACGCCTACGCGGGCTGGGTGCTGCTGCACATCGGCAGGAAGGCGGGCGTCAAGGGCTGCGACTGGATGGCCTTCGTCCCCTTCTGCCGTTCCGTCTACGGCCTGAAGATCCTGGGCGAGCCCTGGTGGAAGATGTTCTGGTTCGAGAACTACATGTTTTTCGCGGGGCTTGCCCTCTTTATCGGCATATTGGCCAGCGGCGGCCTCGGCGCGGGCTTCGTCATCCTTTGCGTCATAGTCGTGGCCTATGTCTTCTTCGGCATCATATATGGGATACTCTACCACATGAAGCTCTACCCGATATTCGGCATAAACCCCCTGCTCGCCCTGCTCTACGTCCTGCCTGGCTGGATAAACGGCATCTGTATGGTGGTCGAGAGCCTGCTGGCCTTCTCGTCGAATTTCCAGGCTGTGGGGAACAGGGCGCAGGCCATAGCCAGCTCGCCCATAAACCAGCTGCGCAACGACTTCGTGGGCGGCGCCGCTAAGGGCAGCGTGACGGGGCTCAGCGGCATGTACGCGGGCGCCACCATAGACGTAGCCGCCGGGGACGAGCTCGTGATAGGCAGGGATCCCGTGCTGGCGAACCTGATAATAAGCGACAACGCCGACAAGATCAGCCGCAGGCACTGCGGCATAATCTTCGACGGCGCGCGCTACAGCGTCACGGACTACTCGAGCAACGGCACCTTCAAGGCCGACGGCACCCGCCTTATGGCGAACATCCCGACGGCCATGCCGAGGGGCTCGGAGATCATACTGGGCAGCAAGCAGCTGAGCTTCAGGCTCAACTGAAGAAGCCCGCCGCCCGGCGCCCGGGCGGTATTTGCCCGGTTTTCCGGGCCTTGGCGCGGAAATGCCGCCTATGCCATGCGGGGACTTTAAATGACTAACAGCATATGCCTCAACTGCTTCAAAATGAAGGGCGAATTCGAGGTCTGCCCGCACTGCGGGCACCTGGAAGGCACGCCCCCGGAACAGGCCTTCCATCTGTATCCGGGCGTCGTGCTGGCCGGGCGCTACGTGATCGGGACCGTCATAGGCTTCGGCGGCTTCGGCGCGATATACAAGGCCTGGGACTCCCGCCTGGAGATAATCGTCGCGATAAAGGAGTTCTATCCCTCGGGGCTCGTCAGCCGCATACCGGGGGAGAAGCAGGTCGTCGTGTTCTCCGGCGAGAAGCGGGAAAGCTACGCCTTGGCCCTGACGCGCTTCCTGGACGAGGCGCGCAACATGGCGAAGTTCAGCGAGCACCCGAACATCGTCAACATATACGACTTCTTCGAGGAGAACGGCACGGCCTACATCATAATGGAATACATGCAGGGCGTGTCGCTCAGCGGCCATCTGAGCCAGGCCGGCGGCGTTTTGGGCCAGGAGGAGGCCATCGGCATAGCCCTGCCCGTGATGGAGGCCCTTTCGGCGATACACGCGACAGGCATAGTCCACCGGGACATACATCCCGGCAACATATACATACTCAACTCGAAGCAGATAAAGATACTGGACTTCGGCGCCGCAAAGTTCACCACGGGCGAGGAGGAGAAGACCCGCACGATAGTCGTCACGCAGGGCTACGCCTCCCCCGAGCAGTACCGCTCGAAAAGCAGGCAGGGCCCCTACACGGACATATATGGGCTGGGCGCGACCCTGTACAAGATGCTCACGGGCAAGATCCCGGACGAGTCCATAGACAGGCAGGTCGAAGACCTGCTGAAAAGGCCCTCCGAGCTGGGCATAGAGATAGACGAGAACCTCGACAAGGCCATAATGAAGGCCATGGCGGTCAACCCCGAGCTCCGCTTCCAGAGGGTCGAGCAGTTCAGGGACGCCGTCACGAACGTCGGCGGCGCGGTGGAGCTGCCCGAGGTCGAGTACAGAAAGAGGCGCTTCCGGCGCATAGCCATAGCGGCGGCGCTGGCGCTGGTATTCTGCGTCGCCATAGCCTTCACGCTGAGATACATCGGCGGCCAGAAGACCCTGGACGAGCTCGCGATAGAGGCCGATACCATATCGATGTGGATACCCGTCAGCGAGGACGCGGAGACGCGCGAGTCGCAGACGAGAAAGTACCAGCACCTGAAGGCATCCTTCGAGAGGGAGGGGGGGCCGGGCGGGGGCGGCCCCGCGAATCCCAACCACGGGGCCATAAGCGTGGAGATCGTCCCCATCGAGGAGTCCGAATACAACAAGCGGCTCTCCGACGCCATATTCGCGGGGGAGGCGCCCACCCTGTTCTGCACGGACCGTTTCGAGGGCAATGTCGGCAAGATGGCCGCGCCGCTCGACACCCTGCTTCGCTCCGTCAACCTGGAGGACCTGCTGTTCATGACGGGATACCGGGCCCTATATCCCTCGGGCCGGGAGATCCCGCTGGGCTTCCGGCTCGACGTGCTCTACGTAAACAGCAAGGCCGCCGACGAGGCGGGATTCAGCGTGCCGGACGAGGTGACGGAGTGGGGGCAGATATACAGCGACCCGCCCCAGGTCGCCTTCGGCGCGGACTGCATAGCCGGCGCGCTGGAGCTCTATTCGGGCCCCCTGCTGCGTTCGGGCAGGCTGGACATAGGCGGCGACGCCATCGACATGATGCTCCAGATCAGGGACGCGGAGAGCGCGCTGACGGGCCCGGCCATGGACGCGTTCAGGGACGGCGGCGTGATCATGCTGGCAAGCGACACCTCGGCGCTGAGGGATGTCCAGGCGGGGCTGCCGGGGTATTACAGCCTGGTGCCGATGTCGAACGGCGACGGGGCCATGGCCGGCGCCCTCGTCGATACCTGGGCCGTGTCGCAAAGCGCCAGCGACAACCAGCAGCGGGCCGCCATGCTGTTCCTGCAGCACATGCTGGCCCCCGAATCGCAGTACACGCTGCATCTCCAGAACGAGGGCGCGCTGCCGCTAGAGCTCAGCGTGTTCGGCCAGTACATAGACGCCTACTCGAAGGAGCTGTCGTTCCTGCCGGAAAGGATCGGCGACATATGGCTCGCCGGGGAGTACGGCAAGACGCTTAACCGCTTCAGGTTCGATATCGTCGAGAACGTGCTTGCCGCGGGCATCGACGAGGCCCGCATAAGGTGGTATCTCGAGAACTACCCCGATTCCAACACGATGGAGGAGCCCGTTCCCCTGGTCGAGCCGGGGCCCGATCCGGGGCCTGAGCCCGTCGAGCCGGAGCCCGAGCCGGAGCCTTTGCCCGATCCGGCGCCTTCGGCCGGGCCGGCGCAACAGCCCGGCCAGGGATCGTCGTCCGGCCAGGGATCGCCGCCCGCGCAGGTGCCCTCGCAGCAGCCCGAAGCCGAGGAGGCCCCGAGCATAACGCTCAACAAGACCAGCATCGTCCTTGGCGTGGGCGAGAGCGACAAGCTCAGCGCGTCCGTGGCGCCGGCGGGCGGAAGCGTCGCGTGGTCCAGCCAGGACAGCGGCGTGGCGAGCGTGGGCGCCACGGGCGTCGTTACGGCCACGGGCGTGGGCTCCACCACGATAATGGCGTCGTATGGGGGTGTAGTTGCCTCCTGCAAGGTATCAGTACAATAGCCCCGATTCACGCAGTTGCCAAAGGAGTTGAATTCAGATGAAAAAGAGATTAGCGACAACCGTGGCCCTGCTGACGCTTCTGGCGTCGCTGGGCTTCGCGCCGCCGGCCTTCGCGGGCGCCGTGCCAGCGACCAGCGCGCTCAGCTACGCGGCCGGCTACGAGCACGTGCTGGCTGTCAGGGCGGACGGGACCGTATGGGGCTGGGGCTCCAACGCCAACGACCAGCTGCATCCCACGCTCAACCAGTTCGTGAAAAGCCCCGCCAAGATAGAAGGGCTCAAGGACGCCGTGTCCGTGGCCGCGGGCTTCGGCACCTCCGCGGCGCTCGACAAGGACGGGGCCGTCTACGTATGGGGCAACAAGGACGGCGTCAAGGCGGTGGGCCCGTTCACCGCGCCTGTCGTCAAGATAGCCGCCTCCAACGAGGATTTCCTGGCGCTGCAGTCCGACGGGATCGTGTTCCAGTGGTCGCAGGGCGGGACGCCCGCCTGGGTGGATCTGCCGAGGGTCATCGACATAGCCGCCGGCGCGAACCACTTCCTCGCGCTGACCACGCAGGGGCGCGTGTACTCCTGGGGCGGCAACAGCTTCGGCCAGCTCGGCGACGGGACCACGACAGACAGGAGCGCGCCCAAGTCCCTCAGCGGGGTCTACGAGGCCTCGGCCATAGGCACGGGCAGCAACCATTCCTTTGCCATAACCAAGACGGGCGAGATCTACGGCTGGGGCAACAACAGGGAAGGCCAGGTCGGGGTAGGGCATATGAGCGATATAATCAAGTCGCCGCAGAAGCTGGAGCTGCCCGACAAGATCGCCTCCGCCACGGGCGGGGACAGGCACAGCCTGGCGCTTACCGCCGACGGGCGGCTCTACAGCTGGGGCAACGCCGAGTACGGGCAGCTCGCCAACGGAACCCTCGAGGGCAACAGCTCGCCCAAGATCGCCGCTAAGGACAAGAGCTTCGATTCCATAGCGGCCGGCGCGAACTTCACCATAGCCTACAGGAGCGGCGGCCTGCTTACAAGCGGCAGGAGCAACAACGGCCAGCTCGGCGACGGCGGCCAGGAGAACGCGCTGAGCCTGAACAAGGAGGTCTTCAGGGGCAGGCCCGCCACGCCGTACAGCGTAGACGTGCTGAGCGGCATAAGCAACTGGGCCAGGAGCGACGCGCAGAAGCTCTACGACAAGGGCGTCACGCCCTTCGGCATACTCTGGGGCTTCAAGTCCAACATAACGCGATCCGAGTTCGCGGCCCTGCTGGTCTCGGCCTACGAGATGAAGAAGGCCGAGGTCAAGGAGCCGGGCGACAATCCGTTCGGCGACACCAGCGCCAGCCCCTTCGTGCTCGAAATAACGAAGGCCAACAAGCTCGGCATAGTCAACGGGAAAAGCGCGGACGTCTTCGACCCCGACGCGGCCGTGACCAGGGAGGAAGCCGCGAAGATGATCTCCATAACCTACACGCTGATACGCGGCAATGCCTTCCCGGAGACCGTCAACGTGGCCGTCCCCTACGCCGACGCCTCCCAGATAGCGAACTGGGCGATGCCCTACGTGGCCTACGCCTACGACAACAAGATACTCCAGGGGACCGACACGGGCGGCTTCCTGCCCAAGGGCAACATGACCCGCGAGGCAGCCATGGTGGCGGTCAGCAGGATGACCTAGCATGAAAAGGGTCGTTGCCGCCGCGCTTGCATGCGCGCTTGCGGCGGGGTGCTGCCTGCCCCTCGCGCCGGGCGCGGCGTCCGTCGCGGCCCCGCTGCAGGCTGCCTTGGACAGCAAGCAGAGGGACATAGTGCTTGTGATGGACACCTCGGGCAGCATGGACGGCGAGCCGATGCGCGCGGCGAAGCAGGCGGCGACGGCTTTTTGCGAATCGACGCTGTCGAAGACCTCGGACACCCGGATCGCGGTTATCGAGTTTGCGGACTATGCCGCCGTGGCGAGCGACTTCAGCTTTGACGCGGCCGGCCCGCTCCAGGCCATCGAGGGCTTCCTCGCGGGCGGCGGCACGAATACGGACGATGCCCTGCTCGCCGCCGCCCAGATGATCGAGGGCGGCGGAAGGGGCGGGGCCATCCATTCCATAGTGCTCATGAGCGACGGCAACCCCAACGAGTATTCCTACACCGGGCCCGACGCGCGCTATTCCTCCTATGAGTACGGGTCCGACGCCCACTACGCCTCGCACGTGTACAACACCGCCCAGACGATCCAGCAGCACGACATCTACACCCTTGGCTTTTTCCATAGCATGAGCGGGCAGTCCCTGGCGCTCGGAAGGCAGCTTTTGAGCGACATACAGAACAAGGGCTATTACGACGTCGTCGATCCCGCCGATCTCGACTTCGCCTTCGGGGACATAGCCGGCGCCATCGTCGAGGCCAACTATCCCATCATCGTCCTTCCGGGCATACTGGCCAGCAGGCTCTACATGGGGAACAGCCTGATATGGGACGGGCTCGGGCTGAACATAACGCTTCTGCGCTCCGCCACCTACCTGGGGATGTGGAACAGCCTGAGCGTGCCAAAGCCCGAAAACCACAACGATCCCAACGCCCATAAGGAGTACGGGGTGGGGGACGCATACAAAAACCTCATGCAGGGCCTCTGCGCCGAATTCCCGGACCGGGAGATATATTTCTTTTCGTATGACTGGCGGCAAAGCTGCCGGGACAGCGCGAAGCGGCTGGCGGGATTCATCGAGACCGTGAAAGCCCCCAAGGTAGACCTCGTCTGCCACAGCATGGGCGGGCTGGTGGCCTCCCACTATATGGCCGGGCTCTACATGAATCCCCTGGACATGCAGAACGCCTCGCAGTTCGTGATGTATGACAATACCGACAGCGTAAACGCCATCATAACGCTCGGCACCCCGTATGAGGGCGCGCCTAAAACCCTGGTGGACATGTCCGGGCTTTCCACCGTGCTCGGGTCACGGAGCTTCCCCGGCCCCGGCGAGCTGACGCCCACGCTGGACTACCTGGACTCTGTGGGCTTCGTCGGCAGATACTACGAATTTGTGAAGTTCAGCAGCTTTGATGAACAGATCAATGCCGTGAATGGCAGGGGCCTTGCCGACGGGGACAGGTATGTCCCTGGGGACAACGGCTATTACAAGGCCAAGTTCGCGACCTTGAACCGAGGCGGGTTTGAAAGCTACTGCCGCGACGTCTTTGACGAAAGCCCCAACAGCTACAGCAATATCCTGACCGCGCAGGAAAGCATCAGGAGCGGCAGCCTCGGCGTGCTGGCCTCGCTTCCGAGAACGTATTTCATGATCGGGTCGGGGCATCCGACCATAATATCCCTGGTTTTCGGGAGCAGCTCCCTCATGGACCCCAAGCCGGCGGATCTGCTGGAATCGATCAACGACGTGGGTTTCAGCAACCAGGGCGACGGTATCGTCCCTGATCGCTCGGCAACGATGCTGGGCGGGCTGGAGGGCATTGAAAACGCGGCGGACAGGGTTCGCTACTACAGCGGGTACAGCCATGAGGATCTCAGCGGCAGCGACGCCTCGAAGACCGCAACCATCCAGGACATATGCAGCATACTGCGTTCCAACGGCTTCGTGAACGGGGACATCAACCCTGTCACGGGGAGGCCGTTCATAGTCGTGCGCGTGGCCTGCCCTGTGGACGTCGAGGTCTCCGCCGGCGGGCAGACGCTTTCAAGCGCGGCTGATGCCGGGCCGGATGGGACCGGCGCGGCCGAGGCGGGCTTCGGGGAGCTGTACCGCATGGGCGAATCGGGGGACATAAAGGTGTTTGTCCTCGAAGACGGCGTCTACGACATTTCCATGGAGGGCACCAGCGAGGGCGCCATGGACTACGCGCTGCGCTACTTCGACGGCGACAGCGATCTGTCGCGGGAGGACTCCTTCCAGTCCGTGCCGATAGCGGGAGGCACGCTGATAAGCACGGCGGCGGACATAGGGGGCAGCACGTCCCTGAATATAGACTTCGACGGCGACGGCACGACCGACAGCATTTGGGAGGCCGACGTGAACGGGGTCGGCGCCGAGACATGGGCGGCCGCCTCCGAGGAAGACGCGGGGGCCGGCCTGTTCTCCGCGAAGTACGCGGCCATCCTGATCGCGGTGATCGCGGCGGCGGCCCTGGCCGTGGCGCTGGCGGCGGCCTCGAGCAGCCGCAGGCTGGCGCCGGCGGCGCGGGGCGGCGCGTCCGCGGGGGCGGGCCCCGCTCCTGTGCGGCCCTTGCGGCCTGTACCCCCGGCGCCCAAGCCTTTCGCGCCCGCCGCCGTAGTCGTCATGTACGGCTCCATGCGCGGGGCGGAGGTGATCCTAGGGGATGGCGAGATCGTGCATATAGGCAGGGACGCGGCCCTGTCGAACATCGTGCTTACGGAAAACGCCGAAAAGGTCAGCCGGCGGCACTGCGCCGTTTCCTACGTGGCGGCGGGCGACTGCTACTACGTCACGGATCTGTCGCAAAACGGCACCTTCCTGGCCGATATGTCCCGCCTGCCGGAAAACACGAGGGTGGCGCTGAACCGCGGCACGACGCTCTGCCTCGCGGATCGCGGCTGCAGCGTGCTGCTCAGGTAGCTCCGGGAGCGGGCGGCGGGGAGGGATCGGAGCCGAACAGCCGCCCTGGCGACGCGACCGCCCGGACGAGGCCCAGGGCCTTGTGGGCGCGGCGGGCGAACTTCAGGACGCCGCCCATGTCCCGCCTTACGATCGCGCCAAGCAGGCTGCCCGCGTAGGCGCAGCCCTCCGCGTCTATGGAGTAGTAGTGCCATCTGCCCACGCGGCGGCTTTTGACCAGGCCGGACTCGCAGAGGATCCTCATGTGATGCGAGAGCGTCGGCTGGCTGATATCCAGATCGTCGAGCAGGACGCAGGCGCACTGCTCGCCGCCGCAGAGCAGCTCCAGGACACGGACGCGGTTTTCGTCGGAAAATGCCCTGAACACGCGACTGTAGTCGCCCCTCGCCGCCTTCATACGTGCGCGATCCCCGCGTAGGCCGCGATTTCGCCGCTGGTGGTCGCCAGATCGTCGGGCGACAGATCCCGAAGCCGGGAATGGCCGGTGATCCGCGCGAATGTCTTCAGCTCGTCCAGCGTGACGTTCAGGAAGTTCGCCACGCGCAGCGCGGCCTCCCTGGGCTGGAGCTTCGCGCGCAGGGCCTCGTCCTGCGTCGCGACGCCGACGGGGCAGTTGCCGCTCCCGCATATGCGGTACTGCTGGCAAGCCAGCGCCATCAGGGCCGCAGTGGCTATGGCTACGGCGTCCGCCCCCATGGCGAGGGCCTTGGCGAAGTCGGACGAGACGCGCAGGCCGCCGGTTATCACCAGGGATATGTCGCTGCCGTGCGCGTCGAGGTATTTCCTGGCCCTGCGGAGGGCGTAGATCGTCGGCAGGCTCGTCGCGTCCCTGACGAGCTTCGGGCTGGCGCCCGTCGCGCCCCCGCGCCCGTCTACGGTTATGAAGTCCGGCGCGGCGAAAAGGCAGTGCTCCAGATCGCGCTCTATCCTGCCGGCGGCGACCTTTATGCCTATGGGCCGCCCGCCCGACTCGTCCCTGAGCCTGTCAACCAGCCTTTTCAGGTCCTCCCTGGAATCGATGCCGTGAAACTTGGACGGGCTGATCACGTCACGTCCCTCGGGCTTGCCCCTCACCGCCGCGATGTCGGCTGTGACCTTGCCGCCGGGCAGATGCCCCCCCATGCCGGGCTTCGTGCCCTGCCCGATCTTGATCTCGATGGCGTCGGCATCCCGAAGGTTTTCAGGCGTGACGCTGTATAGGTTCGGCACGTACTCGAATATGTACTTGTATGCGGCGGCCCGCTCGCCCGGCAGTATGCCGCCCTCCCCGCTGCACATGGCCGTCTGGGCCATGGCGCTGCCCTCGGACAGGGCTGTCTTCGCCTCCTTGGACAGGGCGCCGAAGGACATGTGCGATATGTACACGGGGTTTTGGATGACCAGGGGCTTCCTCGCGTTCCTGCCCAGCACGGTCTCCGTGTCCACGTCGGCGTCCTCGTCGAGCGGCGGGGGGTTGAGCTGCGCCCCCAGCAGCAGTATCTCGTCCCAGCCGGGGACGGGCAGGCGCGTCGCCATGGCCTCGATGACGCTTTCCCCCGTTACGGCCATGCGGTGTATGTCGTCCATGTGCCGGCATGACGGATCCGGCCGCGCAGAGGCGGCGGGGTATTCGAGTGGCGGCGCGCCGCCCCCGTCTTCGGCGGCAGGGGCCGGATCGGCCCTGTCTGGCGGCGGGCCCACGGCTTCGAGCCGGGCGAAATCCGCGCCGCAGATCGGGCAGCTTGCGCTTTCGGGCGCGTCGAAGACCTTGCCGCATATGGTGCATCTGTACATCGCCATCAATCATCCCTCCATAAAGGTGGCTGCAAAGCGGACACGAGACAATGACATTTTACCGTAAACGCGGAGCGCAGGGCATTAAAATCGGGTAAAATAGCCGACCTACGGCTATTTTACCACGGCGCGGCGCCGTATTCAATGGGATCGTTGCCAAGTCCTGCATGTTTTTCAGGGGCGTTTTTCAGGGGCTGGGCGCGGAGGCCGGCGGGACGCCGATCAGAACTGAAAATATATAAACGGATTTGCCCCAACAAAAGCGAGTCCTAGAATCAGCCCTATGAAGATGAGCAAGACAGCCAGGTGCCAGAATTTCGACAGATCGAGCATTACGTAAAACCCGTCTGTCGTTTTTGACCCGTTTCTGCGCGTCCTCGCGATAGCCGCTATGTGCGCGGACAGCAGAAGCAGCGCGGACACGATCAGCCATGAATAGACTTGGACAATCCCGTCCTGCCATGTGACGATGCGGGCGATTATCAGGGCGGCGGCCGAGAAACTCTCCGCTCTGAACAGTATCCAGCAAAAGCAGACAAATATGTATGTGAGGGCGCTGGCGGCCAGGCGATAGGCGAGGCATAGCGCCTTGGCTGCGGGCGAACCCTGGCCCCGGCGGCGCCCCGAAAGCTGGGAACCCAGGCGCCGCCTCGCCCCGGCAGTATATTTCCTGTAGATCTTATGGATGCACAGCGCAATGCCGTGTGCGCCTCCCCATGCCAGAAAAGTCCAGCTTGCCCCGTGCCATAGGCCGCCGAGCAGCATGGTTGTCATGTTGTTCATATACGTGCGCGCCTCGCCCTTCCTGTTGCCGCCCAGCGGTATATACAGATATTCCTTCAGCCATGAGGACAGGCTTATATTCCATCTGCCCCAGAACTCCGAGACGTTCCCTGAGATGTATGGCAGATTGAAATTCCGCGCGAAGTCATAACCGAGGCATTTAGCGCAGCCGATGGCCATATCCGAATAGCCGGAAAAATCGAAATATATCTGGATGGAGTAGGCGATTGCCGCCAGTATGAGGCTGATCGCGTGGAAGGCGCCAGGCGCGCTGAAAACGCTGTCCACGAAAACCGACAGCCAGTCGGCCAAGACGATCTTCTTGAACAGCCCGAAAACAAATATCTGGATTCCGGCCTTGAAGCCGCCAAGGCTGACATTCCTGTCCTCATCCAGCTGGGGCAAAAAACTGGATGCCCGTATGATC
Source organism: Eubacteriales Family XIII. Incertae Sedis bacterium (assembly GCA_031270275.1). Classification (GTDB taxonomy): domain Bacteria; phylum Bacillota; class Clostridia; order Peptostreptococcales; family Anaerovoracaceae; genus JAISXZ01. Next base: position 22,409 of record JAISXZ010000076.1, read on the forward strand.
GGCCCCGCCACCAGCTGCGGGAAAAAGGCAATGTATAGCGCCAGCTTCACGAAACGCCTTTCGGCGCCCGTCTTGCGGCGATAGACGTCGATGGTATAGCTTAACGACTGGAAGGTGTAGAACGATATGCCCACCGGCAGGATGATATTCAGCGAGCCTGCGTCGTGGATCCCGAATATTCCCGCGAATGACGACACGAAAAAATTGAAGTATTTGAATATGCCCAGAATGACAAGCGGGACCGCGACCCCTAGGCAAAGATAGGGCTTGTTTTTGGGGCGGCTCTCAATCCGTATCGCCGAAATGTACGTGACTGCGGTAAGGGCGAACATCAGAAAACAGAAACGCCAGTCCCACCAGCCATAGAACACGTAGCTGGCTGCCAGCAGGATCGCGTGGCGCAGGCTTTTGCATGAAAAGGCGCTTATTTTTGTCGCAAGCATCGCGAGGATCACGATTGCGAAAAAAACAAGGAAGGCAATGCTCGAAAAAATCATCGGCCCTGCCGCCCCCCTTCCAAGGTGCTTATCCGCCGGAACAGCTCATCCGCGATCAGCCTGTGTCCGTCCTTGTTCAGATGCCCTACGCCGGCTGCGGTGTTTGAGAATCCGTGGGGCAGCACATGCCTTTCTTCGTATTCCTCGACAAAGCGTTCCGTCATGTCCATGAATTCTATGCCGTTTCTGCGGCAGGCATTTTCAAACATCCCCAGGAACTCGCGATCAGTATTTTCAGAGACCGAGGTGTCGCCGCTGAGAACAAGATGCGGGTGGTAAAACACAATGATTTTGCAGCCATGCTCCATAGCCGCCCGGTGCAGCCTTCCCATTGCGGCGTCAAGGGCGGTCGAATGCCTATCCGCGCCGTAGACGCTTTCCCCCTGTCCCGTTTCGGGTTCGCGCCCGCCCCCTTCTTCGGCATTTCCGGCAAGCTGTCCATACTGAGAGTAAACCAGCCTCAGATATGGTATCTTCTGCAATAAAAGCAGCATTCCGCTGTCGTAGGAAGGGATTTTTGCCAGTGCCCCGTCTGCGCCGTCCTCCAGATACCGCACGTCGAATCGGACCGAGTCGGTCTCAATGACGATATAGCCGCCCGGTTTGCAGTACTGGGCCGCCGCGTCTATATTGTTCGCGATGCGCGGGAAGTCATGGCCGGAAATACCGATGTTGTAAACGAGCTTCGATCCCCCGAAAAGCGCGTTCAGCAGGGCTGCGGCTGTTTTGCCCTGGGGCAGATTCAAGCCTTCCATGTGTGAGGAGCCCATTATCAGTACATCTGCAAACTGTGCGCCGCTGTAGCCACGGAGGTTGTTGAAGCCCTCGCTGTCCATCCTTCCGTATCCAAAGCCCTCCACCATTCTGTTGTAGCGGGCATGCTTTTCCCATACGTAGTCCGTCGCGCCCGTTTCCGTCGCGATGTGGACAGGCATATTGTAATATGCGAAGGAAAAGGCGTTCAGGAACAGAAATGCTGTGATTCCCGCCAGGACAAACCCAGAGGCTTTTTTGAGATGTCTCATCTTGCTCCTTAGTCGCTGCGCGCCATGTAACATTTTCCCTCAAATGTTACATGGGCTTTTTTTTTGTTGCGCCCACAGGCTTCGCGCCGCCGCAGACGGGCTTACCGCTGTCTGTTCCCGGGCCGTCGCGCCTGAAAAGCCGCCTGTTTCCAAGGGGTTTTGGCCCATGTAACATTTGAGGGATTGTGTTACATGGGCAAAACCGTCTATATCTGCTTTTATTGCCATAATATCACAAGAATCATCGAAAAACAACAGAAACAAGAAGGATGACGGTGTCAAGTTGTTCTGGGTTTTTTCCGAAGAAATTTCCGTGACAATATGAGTTTTCGCTTACGGGGCGATTGTCCCTTTCACGCATACGCTTCCGCGAGTTCTTCGATGG
>JAISXZ010000088.1 GCA_031270275.1 Eubacteriales Family XIII. Incertae Sedis bacterium
TGGTGGTAGCGGTGGTGTTTATGCTGGTGCAGCTAATATAATTAATTATTGTCGTATTTTTAATAATAGTGTGAATAATACTTCTTCAAATCTTTACTCTCCAGCAGGGAATAATATTACCCTGCTCGGCGACGCGCTGAGGACGATAGCGGCCGAGGACTCCGCCGCCGCGCTGAACGCCAGCGCGATCGAGAACATAGAGCGCATGACGGTGGACACGGCCGGCGAGGTGGCCGAGTTCCTGTACGCGCGCGACGACGACATCCTGTACGCCGCCGGGATCGAGCCCTCCGAGGAGAGCTACCGCCGCCTCATCGAGAACAGGACGGGGCGGCTCATAAGGAGCGGCGGATGGGAGCTTGGGCCCGACGGCGGCTCGTGGGTCCCGTCCGGCCAGGAGGGCATAGAGGAGCCCCTGTCCGGGGCCGAGGTCTCCACCAACACGGAAAACAACGACATGGACGGCTTCAACTACCGCCCCTCTGCGGGATTTGAGTACGAGGACGTCCCGCTCTACGACGAGATCACCTTCGTGGACCTCGACGGGAACGAGCTCGTCAAGGTCGTCGCGGAGGGCTCCCCCAAATCGTCCTATCCCATGGACCCCGGCCTAAAGGACGTTTCGGCGCGGGAGAACACCTATGTCAAGGCCGAAGGCTACTTCGAGGAGCTTGGCAAGCTCGCCCCAGGCGAGATATACGTCTCGGACGTCATAGGCGCCTACGTGGGCTCGAACTACGTGGGCATGTACACGCCGGAGGCGGTGGCCAAGGCGGCGGCGGACAGGGGCTACGCGATCGGGTACAGCCCGGAGGAGCAGGCATACGCGGGCGAGGAAAACCCGAACGGCAGGCGCTTCGAGGGCATAGTGCGCTGGGCCAGCCCCGTCACGGACAGCAGCGGCGCGGTCATGGGCTACGTCACCATGGCCCTGAACCACGACCACATCATGGAATTCGTGGACCATCTGACGCCCATGAACGAGCGCTACACGGAGCTGCCCAGCGCCTTCGAGGGCAACTACGCGTTCATATGGGACTACAAGTGCCGCAGCATCTGCCATCCGAGGCACCATTCCATAGCGGGCTTCGACCCCGAGACGGGCGACCCGGAGACGCCGTGGCTGGAAAGCTCCATCTACGACGCCTGGCAGGCCAGCGGCGTGGAGAAGTGGACGGACTTCATAGAGGGCTGGCCGACCTTTGACCAGCAGTCCAGGACGAAGAAGCCCGCGCCCGAGCTGACGAAGGCCGGCCTTGTGGGGCTCGACGGCCGCTACCTCAACAACGCGCCCCAGTGCACCGGCTGGATGGACCTGACCAAGGACGGCGGCTCCGGCTCCTTCTACATACTGTGGAGCGGCCTGTACAAGCTCACGACCGCCGCCGCCATCCCCTACTACACGGGGCATTACGCCCCGTCCGAGGACAACGGGAACTCCCTGCGCGGCTTCGGCTTCGTCGCGATAGGCGCGGGGCTCGAGGACTTCGCCCGCCCCGCCACGGAGATGGTGGAAAGGCTCGATCAGGCGATAGGCGAGAACCTCTCCGACACGTTTTTGCAGCTCATAGCGGCGACGGCGGCGCTGATCGTCGTGGTGGTGTTCATAGCGATATGGATCGCGTCCTCGCTCACGAACAGCATAAAGCGCCTCATACGCGGCATAGCGCGGTTCAGGTCAGGCGAGAGGCAGTTCCGCTTCGACTCCAAAAGGACGGACGAGTTCGGGGATCTCGCCGATTCCTTCGACGACATGGCCGAAAGCATAGTGGACAGCGTGAAAAACCCGCTCAGCATAATCGACATGGACCTTCGCATCATGTACATGAACGAGCCGGCCCTCGCGGTGAACGGCAGGACCCTGGACGAGGTCGTCGGCACGCTGTACGGCGACACCAGCCTCTACCCCATAGGCTCGGTCCACTGCCCGATAAGGGCCCTTACGGAGGGGCGCGAGGCCGATATACTGCACGTGGAGGGCAGGGAACTCTACATCAGGGGCTCGGCGAGCTATCTGCTGGACAAGGACGGCGGCAGGATAGGGTACATAATAATAAGCGCGGACGTCACGGAGATGGTGCTGCGGCAGATGCAGCTCGAACAGGCCGTCGGCGAGGCGAACAGGGCCAACGAGCACAAGGGCGAGTTCCTCGCGCGCATGAGCCACGAGATACGCACGCCCATGAACGCGATAATAGGGATAACCAACATCGTGCAGCGCAGGCTCGACGAGCGGGAGGGCCGCCTGGAGCTTGGCGAGATCAAGGGCCACGTGCGCCAGATTGAGAACTCGTCGCAGCATCTGCTGGGCCTTCTGAACGACATACTCGACATATCGAAGATAGAGGCCGGCAAGATAGAGCTCTCCGAGGACAGCGTGGACATACTGAAGCTGGCCGACACGGTGGCGGGGATCATAAGGCCGCGCTGCGGGGAAAAGAACATAGGCTTCACGACGGACTTCGGCAGCTTCCCCGTGCAGACATTCATAGGCGACTCGCTGCGCCTACGGCAGGTCCTGATAAACCTGCTCGGCAACGCCGTGAAATTCACGCCGGAGCTGGGGAGGATAGGCTTCAGCGTCGCGAACAGGGGCAGCGAGGGCGGCAGGACGCTCATCGGCTTCTCCGTCACGGACACGGGCATAGGCATATCGGAGGGGGCGCTGGCGACGATCTTCCAGCCATTCGAGCAGGAAAGCGGCAAGATATCGCGCCAGTACGGCGGCACGGGGCTGGGGCTGGCGATAAGCCAGCGCATCGTGCAGCTGTTCGGCGGCGAGATAAGCGTAAAAAGCAGCCTCGGCGAGGGCAGCGAGTTCAGCTTCGAGATATGGATGCGCGAGGCGGCCTCCGAGACGCCCGCAGCGGCCGTCGTCGCCGAGGGCGTGGACGGCGTGTTTGCCGGCAAGCGGGCCCTTCTGGTGGACGACGTGGACATAAACCGCATCATAGTCGTCTCCCTGCTGGAGGCCACGGGCATAGAGATAGACGAGGCGGGCGACGGCGCGGAGGCCGTCGATATGTTCGAAAAGTCGCCCGAGGGCCTGTACGACGTCATACTGATGGACGTGCAGATGCCGCACATGGACGGCTACGAGGCCACGCGCGCCATACGCGCCATGGACCGCTCCGACGCGCGCGGCGTGCCCATAGTCGCGCTTACGGCCAACGCGTTCAAGGAGGACATCGACAGGGCCCTTGGGCATGGCATGAACGCCCATATCGCGAAACCCATAGAGATGGAGACCTTGACGGAGGTGCTTTTCCGATTTTTGCGTTGATAAATCGCTGGATATATGGTAACATTATGAAGATGCCAGAGACGTTCATGCGGGAGGCCCTCAAAGAGGCCGCCGCCGCCGGACGCGCCGGCGAGGTCCCCGTCGGGGCCGTCGTCGTGAGGGGCGGCGAGATCATAGGCAGGGGGCGCAACAGGACGGAATCCGGCAAGGACCCCACGGCGCACGCCGAGATGGAGGCCGTAAGGGCGGCCGCCAGGGCCGTCGGGGACTGGCGCCTCTCGGGCTGCAGCGTGTACGTCACTGCGGAGCCCTGCGCCATGTGCGCCGGCGCCCTCGTGCTCGCGCGCATCGACAGGCTGTACGTCGGGACGGAGAACCCCAAGGCGGGCGCCTGCGTCTCCCTGTACAGGCTGCTGCAGGACGAACGCCTGAACCATCAGGCCGAGGTGGAGACCGGGCTGCTGCGCGAGGAGTGCGAGGCCCTTATGAAGTCCTTCTTCGAGAAACTTCGCGGCGGGCGGCGGCAGCCGCAGGAAGGCCGCTGATCGGCGGCGCCCGATCTGGGACGATGCTGCGCGGGCGCGGGCCCGCCCAAACGATAGCACAGTCGAGGTATGGTATGACAAAAAGGGGCGTGAAAGCATCCGCCATCATGATATTCGCCGCGCTGCTGGCGGCGTTGCTCTCGACGGGGGTCTGCCTCGCGGAGGACAGCCTGAAGCTCTTGAGCAACTACCCCGAGGAGGGGGCGAATTCGTCGCCGCCCTTCAACCTCGGCATAAAGCTGTTCTTCGACGGCGACGTGGCGGACGAGAGCGTAAGGGAGGCCAACGAGGCCTGCTTCAGGATGGTGGGCGAAGACGGCGCGGAGGTGCCTCTCAAACCCCTCTACACCGAGGCGGACCCCACGTATATACTGGTCGTGGCGGAGCCCAAGGACGCCAAGGAGGGGCTCGGATCGGACAAGGAATACAGGTTCACGATATCCGGCGCGCTCCAGTCGGCCGACGGGCTGACGCTCGGCGAGGACGAGACCATAACATTCAGGACCCGCAACACCTCGACGGACATGACGCTGAGCATGGTCATGATGGGCATCATGGTGGCCGGAATGCTGGTGTTCACGACCCTTTCCGTCAGGAGGCAGGCAAGGAAGGCGGCCGAAAACGACGCCAAGGCCAAGGTCAACCCCTACAAGGTCGCCAAGGAGACCGGCAAGAGCGTCGAGGCGATAGTCGAAAAGGAGGACAGGAGAAAGCAGAGGCTGGCGGAGCAGAAAAAGAAGCAGGCTTCGGGGAAGGGGGGCGCGGCCGCAGAGGCCCCCGCGCCCGAGCCTGGCCCCCGCACGAAGCGCGTAAAGCGCCCGCGCCCCATCTCGGCGGCGGGCAGCTCCTACGTAAGCGGAAGAAAGGCTGCTGCGGAGAAACGGGCCCGCGAGGAGGCGGCGCGCAGGGCGAAGGGGACGACAAAGCCCAAGGGCTCCTCGTCAAAGGGCAGAAAGAGGAAGTAGCGATGGCCGGCCTGAATGCCCCGGCTGGGGCCGCGCAGCCGATGGCGGAGGGCGCCGTCTCGGTGGACGCCTACGCCAAGATAAACCTCTCGATGGAGGTGCGCGGGAGGCTCCCGAGCGGCTACCACAGCGTAAGGACGGTCATGCACCAGATAGGGCTCTCGGATCTCGTCGCGGTAGAGGTTTCGCGCGGGCGCCCCTCGTGCCAGCCTCCGGGCGCGGCCCTGCTGCCGCTGGGATCCGGCGCGGGCGGGGGCGGGGCATGGCTGGCGCTCTCCGCGTCGGGCGGCGGGGCCGGGCCTGCGGGGGGCTTTCCCCTGGACGGGGGCAACCTCGCGGCCCGCGCCGCAGGGGCCTTCATCGACGCCTGCATGCCCGGCTTTTGCGGCGGCGTGTCGGTGCGCGTGGAGAAGAACATACCGGTCGCGGCGGGGCTGGGGGGCGGCAGCAGCGACGCGGCGGCCGTGCTGCTCGGGCTGGCCGCCATAACGCGGGCGCCGGGGACGGGCCTGCGCAAGCTTATGGGGCTGGGGGCCCGCATAGGCGCCGACGTCCCGTTCTGCGTCATGGGGCTGGCAGCCATGAACCCCGCCCTGGGCTTTTCGGGCGACCCTGCGGCATCGAGCTGCGCGCTCGCGGAGGGCATAGGCGAGCTGCTTACCCCGCTGCCCCCCGTCAGCGGCTGGGCGCTGCTGTCAAAGCCGCCGATCCCCGTCTCCACGTCCAGGGTCTACGGCGGCCTGGATCCGGCGGAAATGGGCGAAAGGCCGGACACCGACGGGATGGTCGAGGGCGTCAGGCGCGGCGATTGCGCGAAAATCATAAAAAACATGGTCAATATGCTTGAAATCGCCGCAATAAAAGAGTATCCTGAAATAAAACGCGCCAGATCCGATCTGGAAAGCAGCGGCCTTTCGGAAAAGATGCTAATGAGCGGCAGCGGCTCGGCGTTCTTCGCGCTCTATAGGGACGGGGATGCCTGCGCACACGATGCGCGGCTGCTTGCCGCGAGGCTCCCCGACAGCGAGGTTTTCGTCGCGCGACTGTTATAAGGAGCTGTTAAAAAATAACCTGCACATTTGGCTTGCCCTTTTGCGCCCCGGCTGCGTTGCCGGAACCCTTGAATACTACAAGTATTCGCGGAACCCGGCGCCTTGCCGGGACACAAAATTGCT
>JAISXZ010000096.1 GCA_031270275.1 Eubacteriales Family XIII. Incertae Sedis bacterium
CCGCCTTTGTCCGCCCGTCGAGCGGTTTAGGCTCGTTTTTGGGCATAATCCACGTTCTGCCCATCCTAACCGCGCCCGCCACCTGCCCTTTGTCGCACAGAACCTGAACTCGGCGCGGCGTTATGCCCCATTCTTGCGCGGCTTCGATTGCGGTCATCAATTCGGATTCCAATCCCATAGCATACTCCTTTGTTCATAACCAATACTATTGCTCGAATTATACATCTTTAAGACGAATAATACAAGGGTAATAATTAAAAAGTTTAACTTACACCTTGACTTTATTCGTCGGAACACGAAACGCCGGATACTTGGATCGGAAGATGCGAAGGATTCGCGGATTCAAAGCGATACAGTCCGGAATCGGTTTCGCCTGAAATCAGGCTGAAAAGCTTCGACGTCGCGGAAAAACCCTTTGAAAGAGATACGGCCATAAGCGCGGCCGAGCTTTGTCTGCAGTGCGATTTGAGATTAAACCTGAGAAACCCTAAATTATGGAACTTCTACCGAGAGGAAAGAACCCATGCCTGATATAATATGCAATGCCATGCCTGTCTATAAAGAAGCGCCGGTTTCCCTCGAATTGCTGAAAAAACACCCTGAGAGAATCCTTGCGGCCTTACCGGACGCGAAGGTCGGGAAACATTGCATCATCGTTCCGCGCGGCAGCGAGCGATTCATCCCGCCCATAAGCGGAACGGAAGTGATTGCGGCGCAAACAGGAGGCGGTTTCGTCTATTGCAACCGTTCGGCCGTGAAAAATGTTTCGTCGGGAGAAAAGAAGCCCCCCGGACCCCGGAAACCGATACCCTGTCCGCCTCCAATGTGATTCAATCCTTTATCCCTCTTTAATAATAATCCTTAGGGGCAGGCGCCGGTTGACGCATGCCCTCTGTATTCCTTGCGCATATCCGCCGCGCGGAACACCATTTCAAGGCACAGGAGCGTATCCGTCGCTTCCAGGCACTTCGCCAACGAATGCGGATCGTCGGCGGTGAGCTCCGGGACAATTTTCTTCATTTCTTCCACATCCCGAAGGACGCTGCGTATGCCCTCTTCGGACTTGACCAAGAGTTTATCGACCTGAAAAATATAGCGCTCGATCGCTCAGAAATTTATCGCCTTGTTGCGTATCCCAACATTAAGCACGAATCCTATGGCTATCATATTCGCGACCACGGCCGTGCCGCCGGCGCTTACGAGCGGCAGCGGTATGCCCGTCACGGGCATGAGCCCCATGTTCATGCCTATGTTCTCGAACACGTGGAAGGCGAACATGCACAGTATGCCTACGGATATGAGCGCGCCGTACATGTCCTTCGCCCTCGCGGACGACCTCCATATGCGCGTCAGGAATATCAGGTAGATCAGTATCAGGGCCGCCCCGCCTATCATCCCAAGCTCCTCCACGGTCACGGCGAATATGAAGTCGGATTCCTGTATGGGCAGGAAGTCCAGCTCCTTCTGCGTGCCTGAGAACAGCCCTTTGCCGAAAAGCCCGCCGGAGCCTATCGCTATCCGGGACTGGTACACCTGCCAGGCCGCCTCGAGGCCGAGGTTGTCGGGGTGCAGGAAGGCGTCTATGCGGGTCTTCTGGTAGCCCGCCATGAGGCGGTAGAGCACGGGGGCCGCGACGAGGGCCAGCACGGCGAAACGCCCGAACATCTTGCCGTCTATGCCCGCGTAGAAGACCATGCCCGTACACATGACCGCCAGCACGAGGCCGGAGCCGAAGTCCTCCTTCATGATTATCGCGAGAAATGGCGCGGCGTAGAGGACGGAGAGGGCCACGCCCTTCAGGGAGATCAGGCTTTCCCTGTTTCGCGACAGGAAGTTTGCGAATACCAGCACAAACGAGACCTTCACGAGCTCCGAGGGCTGCATCGTCGTGACGCCGAGGCTTATCCACGCGCGCGATGAATAGTTTTCCACGCCGAGCGGCGTGTACACGGAAAGCAGGAACAGCAGCGAAAGCGCGTAAAAGAGCTTTTCATAGCGCTCGAAGAACTTGTAGTCTATGAGAAGCGCGGCGGCGAGGGCCGCGTAGCCGATGACGTAGGCCGCGGCCTGCACCACGGTGAAGCGGTTTATGAATGACTCCCCGTCGTAGGTTATGCTCGCTATCATCGTAATGCTTATGGCTGCCAGCGCCAGAGGCAGCAGCAGCAGTATTTTGTCGATATTTTTTGCCAGTCCCCAGAAGTAACCCATCTTTCCCCACAATCCCCACATATCCGCCCACGGAGTAATTGCTTGACAATGCCTCGCCTCAAACATTATAATATAAAGAGTGCCGCAATACAACATGGAGGAGGTGCGTTGCCATAAATATAATCGTGTACTATTTGCTTTGCGTGGTCGTCGGGCTGGCCGTAGGCATCCTGTTCGGCTACGTGATCAGGAAGAACGTGGCCGAGAGGACGATCGGGAGCGCGGAACAGAGCGCCAAGAACATCATACTTGACGCCGAGAACAGGTCCGAGGCCATGAAAAAAGAGCTCGTGGTCGAGGCGAAAGAGGAAGCCCACAGGCTCAGGGAGGAGTTCGACGAGGAAGTAAAGGAAAGGCGGGCCGAGCTGCAGCAGGCCGAAAAGCGCATAATCCAGAAGGAGGAGTCCCTGGACAAAAAGTCGGACAACCTCGAGCGGAAGGAGGAAGGCTTCCACAAGAGGGAGGAGGCCTTTGCCGAGAGGGAGAAGGCGCTTGACGACATGGTTTTGAGGCAGGCGGCCGAGCTCGAGAGGATTTCGGGGTACACGGCCGATCAGGCCAAGCAGGTACTGCTCGCCAACCTTGAAAACGAGATCCGCGTCGAAGCCTCGGTGATGATAAAGGACATCGAGGCCAGGACAAAGGAGGACAGCGACAGGAAGGCCAAGGAGATCATAACGGGCGCCATACAAAGGTGCGCGGCGGATCACGTGGCTGAGAGCACGGTCTCGGTCGTGCCGCTCCCGCACGACGAGATGAAGGGCCGCATCATAGGCCGCGAGGGCAGGAACATACGCGCCATCGAGACGCTCACCGGCGTCGATCTGATAATCGACGACACGCCGGAGGCCATCATCCTTTCGGGCTTTGACCCCGTTAAGCGCGAAATAGCGAGGCTCTCGCTTGAAAAGCTCATAGTGGACGGAAGGATACATCCCGCCAGGATCGAGGAGATGGTGGAGAAGGCCGAGAGGGAGATCGCGGGGATAATCAAGGACGAGGGCGAGCGGGCCGCGTTCGAGACCGGGGTCCACAACCTGCACCCCGAGCTCGTAAAGCTCCTAGGCAGGCTGAAATACAGGACCAGCTTCGGCCAGAACGTGCTGAAGCACTCCGTGGAGGTCGCGCATCTCGCGGGCCTCATGGCCGGGGAGCTTGGGCTCGACTCGACCCTAGCCAAGCGCGCGGGCCTGCTCCACGACATAGGCAAGGCCATGGACCACGAGGTCGAAGGCACCCATGTGGACATAGGCATAGACATACTGAGGAAGTACAAGGAGCCGGAGTCCACGATAAACGGGATGGCGGCCCACCACGGCGACTACGAGCCCAAGAGCCTCGAGGCCGTGCTGGTGACGGCTGCGGACGCGCTCTCGGCGGCAAGGCCCGGCGCGAGGCGCGAGACCCTGGATACCTATATCAAGCGCCTGCATAAGCTCGAGGAGATAGCCAACACGACCAACGGCGTCGAGCATTCCTACGCCATACAGGCCGGGCGCGAGATAAGGATAATAGCCAAGCCCGACGAGGTCAGGGACGACGACATGGCCCTGCTCGCGCGGGAGATAAGCAAGAGGATCGAGAGCGAGCTGGAATATCCGGGGCAGATAAAGGTGAACGTCATACGGGAGACGCGCGCCGTGGACTATGCTAAATAGGGTATATCTCGACAACAGCGCGACCACGAAGCCGCGGGCGGAGGTCGTCTCGCTGACGGCGGCCGTGATGGAGGACGAATACGCCAATCCCTCGTCGCTGCACGACGCGGGGCTCGCCGCCGAGAAGATCGTCGAGGCGGCGAGGGCCAGGCTGTCGGCGGCTATTGCCGCCGATTTTGGCGTTGGCGCGGGCAAGGGCCTGATCGTGTTCACCTCGGGTGGCACGGAGTCGGACAATATGGCGCTGCTGTGCGGCGCGCGCTCCGGCAGGCGTCGCGGAAGGCGCATAATCACGACGAGGATAGAGCATCCGGCCGTGCTGGAGAGCTGCGCCGCCCTTGCGGAGGAGGGCTTCGAGACGGTCTACGCCGACGTGGACAGCGACGGGGTCGCGATCCCGGAGTCCGTCGAGGCCGCAATGGGCCCCGAAGCCGTCATGATATCCTGCATGAGCGTGAACAACGAGACCGGGGCCGTACAGCCGCTTGAGCGCATAGCGGCCCTTAAGGACGCGTTTGAAAGGCGGGAGGGCAGGCGGCTGCTGCTGCACACGGACGCCGTCCAGTCCTTCTGCAAGCTCGCGGGGCTTTCGCGGGCGGACGGCGCGGCTGTGTCGGAGGGCCCGGCCGGGGCCGACATGATATCCCTGAGCGCCCATAAGCTGCACGGGCCCAAGGGCGCGGGGGCCCTCTACCTGAGAAAGGGCCTGGCCGTCGGCCCCTTTGTGCGGGGCGGCGGGCAGGAGGGGGGCCTGCGCTCCGGCACGGAGAATGTCCCCTGCATAGCCGGTTTCGGGCTTGCCGCCAAGCTTGCTGCGGACGGGCGGCGGGAGGCCGCCGAGCGGGCGGGCAGGCTGCGTTCCATGCTGCTTGACGGCATAATGGCCGAGGTGAGGGACGTGAGGCTGAACAGCAGCGCGCCGCTCACAAGCCCCTTCATACTCAATCTGAGCTTTCTTGGGGCAAAGGGCGAGGTGCTGCTGCACGATCTGGAGCGGATGGGCGTGCTCGTCTCCACCGGCGCGGCCTGCTCGTCGAAAAAGAGGGGGCGCAGCCACGTGCTGGCGGCCATGGGCCTTACGGAGGCCGAGGCCGAGGGGGCGATACGCTTCAGCCTAGGCGCCTTCAGCACGGAGGCGGAGATAGAGCGCGCGGTCGCCGCGGTCAAGGAGGCCGTGGCGCGTTTCAGGAGGGTAGGGCGCTTCAGGTAGCCCCGTCGGGGCGGGCCCTGGTCAAAACCACATGTTTTACGGCAGCAGCGAAAAAAAGGTATTCATAGTCAGGCATGGCGAGGCGTCGCTGAAGGGCAGAAACAAGCCCTATTTCGAGCGCATGCTCATCGAGCGCATCAGGAAGCTCCTGCGCGGGCAAAGCGGCGTGGAGGTCAGCCGCGAGGGCGGCCTTGTCTTCGTGCGCACGGATCGCGCCTGCCAGGACGACGAGATAATATCCGGCATCTCAAAGGTATTCGGCGTCGCGTCGATAAGCCCCGCGATAGAGGTCGAGGCGGATCTCGACGCCATATCCGCCGCCGCCTCGGCTTTCATGCGCGATAAGGCGGAAAAGGAGGGCGCAAGGACCTTCAAGGTCGAGGCGAAGCGTTCGGACAAGAGCTTCCCCGTGCAGTCGCCGGACATAGCGCGGATAACGGGCGCGAACATACTGCGCGCCGTCGAATCCCTGCGGGTAGACGTCAACAGGCCCGACTGCCTGCTTTTCGTGAACCTGAGAAAGGGAAAGGCCTATATCTACGAGCGCAAGATCGCGGGTTTCGGCGGGCTGCCGCTCGGGACGAACGGGAAGGGCCTGATCCTCCTGTCCGGGGGGATAGACAGCCCGGTCGCGGCCTTCATGATGGCCCGGCGCGGCATGGGCATAGAGGCCGTGCACTTCCATTCCTACCCGTACACGGGCAAGCGGGCCCTGGAAAAGACGGTGGCGCTCGCGGGCATCGTGGCCGTCTACTGCGGCCGCTTCGACATGCATGCCGTGAACCTGCTGCCCGTGCAGGAGCAGCTGGCCGAGAAATGCCCGGAAGGGGAGATGACCGTGCTCGTCCGCCGCTTCATGATGAGGATAGCGGAAAGGATAGCCGTCGCCGCCGGCTGCGGCGCGCTCATCACGGGCGAAAGCCTGGGGCAGGTGGCGAGCCAGACAGCGGAGGCACTGGCTGTGACGGACGCTGCGGCCGGGATGCCGGTCATGCGGCCCCTCATAGCCCTTGACAAGACGGAGATAATCGAAAAGGCGCAGGCCATAGGCACCTACGAGACGTCCATACTGCCTTACGAGGACTGCTGCACCGTCTTCCTTCCGAAGCATCCCGTGACAAAGCCCAGGCTTGAAAGGATACTGGCGTCCGAGTCGAGGCTCGACGTGGAGGCCCTGGTGGCCGCCGCCCTGGAGTCCAAGGAAGTGATCCCCATATATCCCGGCGGCTAGTCTGCGGATGCGGATATCGCGGCCGGCGTCGCGCCCGTATAGCCGTTCCATTTCCTGTCGTCGCGGTTCCACTCGGGATAGGCCAGCACCACCTGCGCCGGATACACCATCTTCAGCACGGCCACTATCGCGCCCTCCGCGTCGTATATGGGCGCGTAGGCCGACCAGCAGGGGTCGTCGCTCGCGTAGTAGCGGGCCGTCGGCTCCACCGCCGCCACGCCCCCCATCGCCTGTACCGCAAACTCGCCCGCGTCCGCCGTCGCGCCGAAGGCGACGAGTTTCTTCTTGGTCGAGACGCCCATGCTTATCATGTACTCGCCGGCTTCGGGGTCGTCCGCGTAGATTATGTCTATGGCGCGCGCGCGGCTGCCCGTCAGCATGGTCTTCAGGCTGTCCAGATGCTCGCTGTAGCCGTCGAAGCGCCTGCCCCGGCCCGAGGCTATCATCTCCTTGTGCCATTCGCCCCATTTGCCGTTCAGGCTTATGCCCCCATGCACGGCGTATTCGAGCGTCGTGTCCCTTATCTTTCTCACCGAAAGCGGCATTATGACGTCGCCGTTCTCGTCGTATTCGATGGCGGCCGCGCCGCAGCCCTGCAAGGCGAGCGTGAAAATCGCCAGCAGCAGAAGCGCGGCGGCGGGCCTCGGGGTTTTCCTTCTGTTCGTCATCCTTGTCACCGTGTCTGGCAGCGCGTCGCCCCGGACGGCATATCCCGCCGTGGCAAAATCCATCGGGCAATAAGACCATAACATAAACGCGGAGCGTTTATGTTATCCGCCATGTGCGTTTTCGCCGAAGGCGAAAAAATCGCACGGCGCTTCAATCGGTATGATAACCGCGCCTTCTGCGGTTATCATAACATAAACGCGGAGCGTTTATGTTATCCGCCATGTGCGTTTTCGCCGAAGGCGAAAAAATCGCACGGCGCTTCGATCGGTATGATAACCGCGCCTTCTGCGGTTATCATAACATATTTCGCCCTGTCATTCAAGCTCGGAACCTGACAAAAAATATGCGGATCGTCGCCAAAACGCACAAAATGATAATTTTTTAACAAAACACAATGATAATTTTTTAACAAACTATTGCAATTTGTTTTGAATTGTAGTTTAATGTGTGTATACGGGTTTCATAGGGTGAGTGATTAGAAATTTTAAGGAGGCGTCTGCATGAACTTTCAACTTACGAAGGAGCAGGAATTTGTAAGGAAAATGGTGCGCGATTTCGCTGTGAACGAGGTGGAGCCGATCGCCGCCGATGTTGACAAGGAGCATAGGTTCCCCCAGGAGACGGTGGTAAAGATGGCGCGCTACGGGCTGATGGGCATACCCTTCCCAAAGGAGTGGGAGGGCGCCGGCGGCGACAACGTGTCCTACGCCATCACCGTGGAGGAGCTTTCGCGCTGCTGCGCGTCGACGGGCGTAATATGCTCCGCCCACACCTCGCTCTGCGCCTGGCCGATATTCGCGTGGGGGGACGACGAGCAGAAGAAAAAATATCTGCCCGACCTCCTGAGCGGCAGGAAGCTGGGCGCCTTCGGCCTGACGGAACCGAACGCGGGTACGGATGCCGCAGGCCAGCAGACGCGCGCCGACGACATGGGGGATCACTGGCTGCTGAACGGCTCCAAGGTGTTCATCACCAACGGCGGCTACGCGGACACCTTCGTGATCATGGCGATGACCGACAAGAAAAAGGGCACCAGGGGGATAAGCTCGTTCATAGTCGAGAAGGGTTCTGAGGGCTTTTCCATAGGCAAGACCGAGGACAAGATGGGCATATGCGCCTCATCGACGACGGAGCTGGTGTTCCAGAACTGCAAGGTGCCCAAGGAGAACCTGCTGGGCGGCCTCGGCGACGGCTTCAAGGTGGCGATGAGCACCCTGGACGGCGGGCGCATAGGCATAGCCTCGCAGGCGCTCGGCATAGCGCAGGGGGCCTTCGACGTGACCGTGGAATACATGAAGTCCAGGAAGCAGTTTGGCAAGAAGCTTTCGCAGATGGACGCGCTGCGCTTCGAGATAGCCGACATGAAGACGCGCATAGAGGCCGCGCGCCTGCTCATATACAGGGCGGCGGACATGAAGGACAGGCATCTCCCCTACGGGCCGGCGTCGGCCATGGCGAAGCTGTTCGCGGGGGAGACCGCCATGCACGTGACCACCAAGGCGGTGCAGCTGCACGGCGGCTATGGCTACACGCGGGACTATCCCGTCGAAAGGATGATGCGCGACGCCAAGATCACGGAGATATACGAGGGGACCTCGGAGGCCCAGAAGCTCGTCATCTCGGGCGACGTGTTCAGGAAGTGAGCGATCCGAAAGCGGACGCGGGGCTTCTGCCCAAATGCGCCTCAGTCTAGGCCGGGCAGCGGCAAACCAGGAGGCGGCGCCGGGCGCCGCCGGGGATTTCATAGGATTTCATAGAGGGGAAAACGTCATGGCATTCAAAATAATAGTGTGCGCCAAGCAAGTGCCCGATACGAACGAGATAAAGATAGACCCTGTAAAGAAGACGCTGATCCGCGAGGGCGTCCCAAGCATACTGAACCACGACGACGCCAACGCGCTGGAAGAGGCGCTGAAGCTCAAGGACGAGCATCCCGACACGCATGTGACCGTCGTCACCATGGGGCCGCCGCAGGCAAAGGACATGCTCATAGAGTGCCTTGCCATGGGCGCCGACGAGGGCGTGCTGCTGTCGGACCGCGCCCTGGGAGGCTCGGACACCTGGGCGACCTCGAACGCCATAGCCGCCGCGATAAACAGGATCGGGGAGTATGACCTCATATTCGCGGGCCGGCAGGCCATCGACGGCGACACGGCCCAGGTGGGGCCGCAGATAGCGGAAAAGCTCGGGATCCCGCAGGTGACCTATGTCGCGGAATTCAACATCGACGACGACAGGAAGCGCATCACCGTGAGGCGGGCGCTCGAGGACGGCTACGAGCTCATAGAGATAGACACGCCCTGCATGCTTACGGCCATAAAGGAGCTCAACAAGCCGAGGTACATGTCCATAGGCGGCATATTCGACGCCACGAAGAAGGAAGTGCCGACCTGGGGCGCCAAGGACCTCGGCGTGGACGTGGACAGGGAGGTTGGGCTCGAGGCCTCGCCGACGAACGTGTTCCGCTCCTTCACCCCCGCGCCCAAGGGCAAGGGCGTGATGATCGAGGCGGACGGCGAAAAGGAAATAGCGGACAGGCTTATAATAGGGCTGAAGTCGAAGCATGTGATTTAGCGGCCGATGGCTCGCTGCCAGGCGTCCGCGGCATTTTGCCCATCTCGGGACCCGGCCGCGATTTTCGGCGATTATTTGTGACGGCGCGCGGCGCCGCGATAGGATAAGCAACCTAAGGATAGGAGAATATGCAATGGCCATCATAGTGATAAAGGAAAAATGCGTCGGCTGCAAGCTCTGCGTTAAGGCCTGCCCCTTTGACGCCATAGACATGGACGGCAGGCTGGCCGTCATAAACGAGAAATGCACGGCCTGCAACCAGTGCATCGCGGCGTGCAAGTTCAACGCCATCGAAAAGAGCGGCGAGGAGGCGGGCCCCATCGACCTTTCCGCCTACAGGAACGTGTGGGTGTACGCCGAGCAGCGCGCGGGAAAGCTGATGAACGTGGCGCTGGAGCTGATAGGCGAGGGGCGCAGGCTGGCGCGCGAGATAAGCGACGACACGAAGGTCTATGCCGTGCTCGTCGGCGAGGGCGTCGGCGCGCTCGCGCAGGAGTGCTTTGAGTTCGGGGCGGACGGCGCCTACGTCATAGACGCCCCCCTGCTCAAAAACTTCACGACCGACGGCTACACGAAGGTGCTGTACGACGCGGTGAAGGAATACAGGCCGGAGATCGTGCTGTTCGGCGCGACCCACATAGGCAGGGACCTGGCGCCGAGGGTGGCGGCCAGGCTGAACACCGGCCTCACCGCCGACTGCACGAGGCTAGACGTCAAGACGAGCAGCTACATCGAATACGCCCGCAACAACACGACGCTGGACACCTCGGATCTGGATCCCAATTCGGACGACAAGGGGCTGAAGCAGACCCGTCCGGCCTTCGGCGGCAACCTTATGGCCACCATCGTCTGCCCGAGGACGAGGCCCCAGATGGCGACGGTGCGGCCCGGCGTCATGAGCAAGAGGGAGCGGGCCGTCGGGGCCAAGGGCGAGAGGATAGACGTGAGCCCGAAGCTCTCCGAGGGCGACATCAGGACGAGGATAGTCGATATAGTCAAGTCCGCCAAGGAGCTTGTGTCGCTGACGGACGCGGACATAATATGCTCCGGCGGGCGCGGGCTCGGCGATCCCTCGGGCTTTGACCTGATAAGGCGCTTCGCCGAAAAGGTCGGCGGCGTCGTGGGCTCGTCCAGGGCGGCGGTCGACGCGGGCTGGATAGCGCAGTCCCATCAGGTGGGCCAGACGGGGACCACGGTGAAGCCCAAGATATACTTCGCCTGCGGCATATCCGGGGCCATACAGCATCTCGCCGGCATGCAGACCTCGGACATAATCGTCGCCATCAACAAGGACCCCGACGCGCCCATATTCGAGGTCGCCGACTACGGCATAGTGGGGGATCTGTACAAGGTCGTCCCCCAGATAATAGACGAATGGGACAGGGCGGAGGAGCTTTACGACGCCACGCTCAGGCAGGCGTAGGCCCTGCCGCCCCGACTAAACCGAAACTGCCCGGCGCTCCCGCCGGGCAGTTTCGGTTTTTTGCGCGGCTGCCTGCTCTAGCCGCAGAGGGCGGGGCTCTCCCACAGCGGGAGCGTCCTGCCGATCCCTTCCTGTGAGGCGTTCTGGAACACGCGATGGGCCTCGGACAGATCGTGTATGCCCATGCCGATGGGGTTGAACACGATCCTTTCCTTCTCGTCCCTGCGGCCCTCTATCTTCCCGACTATTATGTCGCCGAGGTTGCCTCGTATGGCCTCCTCCTTGATAAAGCCGTCGCGCACGGCCCGCCATGCGACGTCCGCGCCGTGGTGCTTGACCTGGAACCAGTCGTCCACGACGATGACGTCCACTTCCTTCAGCGCCGACGGCGGCGTGTCCCAAAAGCTCGTCTCGACGTGCAGTGCGCCCTTCTTCCACCAGTCCGGGTTGACATAGGGCGCCTTCGCCATGGTGGCGGTGCATATTATGTCCGAGCCGGCTATCGCGTCCTCGTATGACTCGGCGGCCCTGACCTCGGCGTCCACCTTGCCCTTCATCTCCTCGACCATGCCCTTTACATGCTCCGGGTTCGGGCTGTACACCTTGCAGATCTCGAG
Organism: Eubacteriales Family XIII. Incertae Sedis bacterium; assembly: GCA_031270275.1. Lineage (GTDB taxonomy): Bacteria > Bacillota > Clostridia > Peptostreptococcales > Anaerovoracaceae > JAISXZ01. The sequence continues at coordinate 11,594 of JAISXZ010000096.1, forward strand.
CGACGGCACTGCGGCGCAGACGCCCATGAGCTGCGTGCGGCCCTGGACGCCGGTGCCTATGAGCCCCATCGTCTTGGCGCCGGGGTTGGCGAGGTATCTGGCGGCCACGCCCGAGGCCGCGCCCGTGCGCATGGCGCTGACCAGGGTGCCGTCCAGGATGCAGACGGGCATGAGTGTGTCGGGGTCCAGTATGATTATTATCGCGTTCGCGCGGGGCAGGCCGTATTTTGCCGGGTTGTGCGGCTTGCTCGGTATGAATTTGATGCCTGAGGTGTTCACCGGGCCGAGCAGGCCCTTGGAAATCAGCTCGTCCCTGTACTTTTCGCCGCCCAGCCACGACGGCATGGACATTATCCGGCCTATGGTCTCCTCGCTGTCCTCGCCGCCCCAGCGGATCACAGGCTTCGCCGGCAGTATGTAGTCGCCCTTGCCGTGAAGGAAGAAGGAGCGTTCCGTCGCCTTCAGCGTGCCGGACATGTCGAGGCCGCCCGCCTTTATGCAGTCCTCCTGCTGCAAATAGAGAAACTCCACCTTTCTGCTTCTGTTTAGCATCTTTCCCTCCTTTTTTTATCGCCTTTGAAATGGCCTGCTGTGCATGGCCCGGCCCCGGCAGCCGCAGCCCGTTGACGCCGACGCTACGATTTTGCCCTGAATCTGTCGTAGCCCAAGGCGCTGACGTCGATGCTTTTCGATTCCCCATCTATTATGAGCTCGCTCAGGGCCAGGGACACCGCCGGCGATATGCCGAAGCCATGCCCGCAGAAGCCGAACGCCAGGGTCAGGCCGGGCGCCTCGCCCACGTTGTCTACGACCGGGACGCCGTCTATGCATACGTCGTAATGCCCCGCCCAGGTGCGAAGGACCTTTATGTCCCTCAACGTGGGGAAATATTTTATAACGCCGCGCGACAGCCTGGGGGCGGTGATGCCGTGGGTCGCCACGCTTGCGTCGTTTGAGGTGTACTTTTCCATGCCCCCCATGCCGCCGAGCACGAAGGAGCCGTGCTTGCTCTGGTGTCCGTAGAAGTCCGCGTCAGAGGTGCCGAGCATCACGTCGAACATGGGCGGCCGCTGCTCTGTCACGAACACCTCCGATACCTCGCGCTCGACGGGTATGTCCACGCCGACCGTGTTGGCTATGGCCCTAGATTCGTAGCCCGCGCACAGCAGCACCCGATCCGCCTCGTACACGCCGTCGTCGGTCAGGGCCTGGCGCGTCCTGCCCCTGATCTTCTTCAGCCCGTGAACGGTCACGCCCGTCACGAAGGCCGCCCCGTATTCCAGCGCTTTTTTGTAGAAGCCGAAGGTGGTGTGCAGCGGGTTCGCGTGCCCGTCGGTCGGGCACCAGCTGGCGCCGGCCACCTCGTCCGACATGTGGGGGCAGATCGCCCTGGCCTCGTCCCCGGTGATCATCCTCACGTCGAGGCCCGCCGAGACCGACTTCGCGACGAGCGCGGTCAGGGCCTTTATATGGGCCTCGGTCTTGCCGAGGCGCAGATTGCCCCTCTGGCGGTATTCGACGTCGATCTCCAGCTCCTCGCCGAGCGTGGGCCAGATATCCGAAACCGCGTGCATCGCCAGGGGAAGCTCGCGTACGTCGCGCGCGGACTGCCTTACGCCGCCGGCGTTTCTGCACGAGCCGCCGGCGCCTATCTCGCTTTTCTCGATGACGAGGGCCTTTACGCCCCTCTTGCCCAGCCTGTAGGCGGTGGCGCAGCCCACAATGCCTCCGCCTATGATGAGCACGTCCGATCTCCGAAAGTCAGCGTCCATATGCCTAAACCCCCTCCGAATCGCCGTCGCTCATGCCGAAATCCTCGAGGATCACGGGCCGCGCCGGGACCCGGCCCCGTATGCGGCCCGTTTCGCCCAGGGGCAGCCCGAGCTCGCGGGACAGTATGCCCTGGACGAGGCGCTGGCAGGTCTGCCCTTGGCAGAGGCCCATGCCGGCGCGCAGATAGCGCTTGACCTCGTTCATGCTCCGCATTCCGTCGTATACGGCCCTTCTTATCTCGCCCTTCGTGATCTCCTCGCAGCGGCATACGATCAGCCCGTCGTCGCCCTCGGGCGAGAACGGCAGCGTGGGCCTTGTCCTTATCGTCCTCTGCATGCCTGCCTCCCGTCCGCCGGCCTGAAGAAGCGCGCCGCGCAGGCCATGCCGGCGGGCACCTTCATCATGAGCACGGCTGTCCTGTCCATGGCTGCGGATTTTCTTACCTCGACCACCTCCGCGCCGCAGAGCGCGTTTCCGCTCCTGTCGAGCGCGAGCCCGAGGGCGCCCGGCTCCGGCAGCGGCAGGAATTCGTATGGAAGGCCGATGAGGCCGCTGCCGTTTCCGCAGTCCTCGTCAACGAGGAATATGGCCTGTCCCGAGCAGGCGGCCACGCACATGCAGCAGCCCGTGCACTTCCTGTCCCCGTCCACCGTCGGCAAGCCCGTTATGTCGCCGCCGACGCTTATGCAGCCCTGCGCGCAGGCGTCCTGGCAGGGGTCGCAGGGGATGTTCTGGGTGCACTCTATCACCGGGCGCAGCCCCTTCCCGCTTCCGGGCCTCGCCGCAGGGAAGGCCTCTATCTCGTCCTGCGATATGTATCCCCTTTGGAGCAGGGAGCCGGACAGCGGGTAGCCCTCGGCGGTGTGGCTTATGTCCGTGCGCCCCTTGTTCTGCGGGGCGAACATGCCCGCCCTCAGCTTTGACAGGGAAAGGCCGTATGCCTCCGCCCTTTCGCGGAATTCCTCGTCATTGATGTAGCCGAAGCTGTTGCAGGCGGCCGCCGCGCAGATCTTGCCCTGTATCATGGCGGAGCTGGCTTCCTCTATCCCGGCCGCGTCGCCTGCGCAGTATATGCCGGGTATGGAGGTCTCGCCGAACTCGCTGACCGTCGGCACGTAGCCGCCCTTGGCGGGCAGATAGGACATCTCGCAGCCGGCGTTGTCCGCCAGCTGGCCCATGGGCGAAAGCCCCACGGCTATGCAGACCGTGTCGGCGCCTATTTCCCTTTCGGTCCCCGCCACGGGCCGGAAGCGCTCGTCTACGGCGGCTATCACTGCGGATTCCACCCTGTCGCTGCCCTTTGCCTCCACTACCGTGTGCGACATGTAGAAGGGCACGCCCGTCCGGGAGAGCTTCGAGGCATGGACGCCGTAGCCCCCTACGCGCGGGGCGGCGTCCACTATGGCCTCGACCTGGCAGCCCGCCTGCAGCAGCTGGAAAGACACCACCAGGCCGACGTTCCCGGAGCCGACCATGAGGATCCTGCCGCCGGGGCGCACGCCCTGGATGTTCATGAGGGTCTGGGCCGCGCCCGCGCCCATGACGCCCGGCAGCGTCCAGCCCTTGAAGGACATCATGTTCTCCGACGCGCCTGTGGCTATGACTATGCAGTCGGCCCTGTAGCCGCGCGTGGCCCCGCCGAAGGATACGGCTATCTCCTTGTTCTTGTATATCCCCAGCGCCGCAGCGTTCAGGACCACCTTCACTCCGGCCTCCTCGGCCTCCTTCAGCAGGTTTTCGCCTATGCGGAAGCCCCTTGTCCTGGCCTGGTGCTCCCTCGAGCCGAAGAACTTGTGTATCTGCTTGAACAGCTGGCCTCCGGGCCTCGCGTTCTCGTCGAAGACCACGACCTGCATCCCGGATCGTGCCGCCTCCGTGGCTGCGCTCAGGCCGGCTGGCCCGGCGCCTATGACTATCATCTCGTATCGCAGCATGCTCAGCCCTCCTTGCGGGGCGTCAGCCCGTGCTGGGTCTGGACGGACATGCCCTCCGCGAGCGGCGTCATGCAGGTGCGGACGTTCGGCTTCCCGTCTATGACCATCACGCAGTCCGTGCAGCGGCCTATGGCGCAGAATATGCCCCTCGGGCTGTTCAGCTTCGAGGTGTAGCGGTGCGTCGTCACGCCGGACGCCTTCAGGGCGGCGGCAACGGATTCGCCCTCGTAGCCGCGCATGGGCGAGCCGTCGAGCGTGAAGCCGATTTCGCGGCCCTTTTTGAAGTCCTCAATTATTGGGTGCTCATGGATCCTCATTCCACACTCCTTATAGCGGTTACTGCCCAATGGCCACGTCATTTTTGCCCATCTCGGAACCCGGTTCCGGATTCCGGCTCCTCACGTACCATTAAGTACGCTCCGGGACCGAAATCCGGCCCCGGAACCCGATCTGAACAAAACTGACGCGGCCCTTGGGCAGTCTCATTTAAGTGGGGGTTTACTGCCCAATGGCTACGCCATTCTTGCCCATCTCGGAACCCGGTTCCGGATTCCGGCTCCTCACGTACCATTAAGTACGCTCCGGGACCGAAATCCGGCCATTCGGAAAATGCAAAGGCGCCGCAACCCTAGGATCGCAGCGCCTTTGCTGAAATTCTTGCCTTGGGGCAATTATAGAGCATTGCAGCGGGGCAATTATTGAAAAAAACGGACTTGTGCGGAGGGGGGCGGCCTATGTCAAAAGCGGAAATCGCGCTTCCCGGCCTCGATCCCCTTGAGATACTCGCCTGTCCTGGCCCTGACCCTGCCCGAGGGGACCTTCGCGAGCTCCCCCGCTATGACCCGCAGCCCCATCTCCTTCGTTTTGGGGGACGCATAGTCCTCGAGGTACTCCCTGAACGTGATGAGCGCGTTCGGCTGGCAGATGTCCGCTATGCGGCCGCTTTTCGCGAGCCTCATGAAGCGATCCCCCGTGCGCCCCTCCCTGTAGCAGGCCGTGCAGAAGCTGGGGACGTAGCCGAGCCCGGAGAGCCAGAGCACCGTCTCGTCGAGCGCGCGCCTATCGTCCACGTCGAACTGCGCCGTGTCCTCGGCCTTCGTGCCCTCGAGGACGTCATCCGCGTCATAGCCGCCGATGCTCGTCTTCGAAGCGCCGGAAATCTGGGAGACGCCTATTTCGAGGGCCCTGCCGCGCATGGCGGCGGATTCGCGCGTTGACATGATTATCCCCGTGTAGGGGACGGCGACGCGCACGAGCGCGACGATCCGCTCAAACACGCTGTCCGGCACCGCGTCCATGAAGCCTCTCGGGTCAACGCCGTCGGCCGGCCTTACGCGCGGCAGGCTGATGGTGTGCGGGCCGACGCCCTTCGCCGCCTCTAGGTGCTCCGCGTGCATGAGCAGGCCGACGAAATCGTAGCTGTAGAGCTCGAGGCCGAAAAGCGCCCCCAGCCCAACGTCGTCGATGCCGCCGTCCATGGCCCGGTCCATGGCTTCGGTCTGCCGCTCATAGTCGCTCTTGGGCCCTGCCGGATGGATGGCCTCGTACCTTTCCCTGTTGTAGGTCTCCTGGAACAGTATGTACGTGCCGATGCCGGCCTCGCGCAGGCGGCGG